>JBOHSP010000427.1:0-5049 GCA_050733275.1 Gemmatimonadales bacterium | reverse complement strand
GGGAGTAGAGTCGGGGACCACCGTGCCGGCGGGGGGCAGCGTGACGAGGAACCGGGCACCCCGTCCGGGGGCGCGCACCAGGGCCAGATCGCCACCCGCTTCCCGCACGAGCTGGCGGGAGATGTAGAGGCCCAGGCCCGTGCCGCGCCGGCCCTTCGTCGTGGCGAACGGCCGGAACAGGCGCTGCGCGATCTCCGGCGCGACGCCGGGGCCGTTGTCGGTGACGGCCACGCATACGCGGCCGTCTTCCACGTACGAATCCACGATCAGCCGGCGGGGCGGCGGAACGTTGCGCAGCGCGTCGAGGGCGTTGCTCAGCAGGTTGACGAGCACCTGCTCGAGCCGGTTCGCATCGCCCTCGACGGGCGGCAGGGTGTGGTCGAGCTGTCCCTCGATCGAAATTTCATCGACGGGGAAGCGGTAGGCGACGAGATCGATCGCGCCGCGCACCGCGTCGTTCAGGTTGACCCGGGCGGCGCGCGGCTCGCCGGCGCGCACGAACCGGAGCAGCCCGCGCAGCAGCTTCGCGGCGCGTTGCGCCTGGCGGAGGATGCTCTGCATTTCCGCGCGCTGCTCGGCGGACAGGTCCGGATCGCCCAGCCGCAGCTCGGCATGCGACGCGATCGCCATCAGCGGGTTGTTCACCTCGTGGGCCACGCCGGCCAGCAACTCCCCCGCGGCCGCGAACCGGCCCTGTTCTTCCGCGCGGTTGCGCAGAATCAGCGTGGTGTCGTTGAACAGGGCCGACACGCGGCCGAGCTCGTCCTGGCGCCGCACCGGCACCTGGGTGGTGAGGTCTCCTTCCCCGACGCGCCGCAACCCCTCCTCGAGCCCCACCAGCGGCTGCCACAAGCGGCGCCGCACGACGAGCAGCGCGAGCGGGACGAAGAGCACGACGGCCGCGAGCATGAGGCCGCCGTCGCGGACCGCGTGCCGCGTGACCTGCCGCAGCGCGGCCTGGCGTACCAGCAGGTCGGCGCGGGCGAGCTGCATCGCCCGCTCCAAGCCATCGTCCACCTGATTCTGCAGCGAATCGGCGCGCTCCATGGTCCGCACGGCCTGGGACCTCCGGCCCAGCACGAGCGCCGCGCACGCCTCCGTCAGCGTGTTCCCGAGGCGCGACAACGACTCGTCGACCCGCGCGAGCACGACCCGCAGCTCGGGCGGCACGCTGGCGTATGGCTCGGCGCGGGCCCGGACCGCGCCGGCCGCCGCCAGCGCGCGCACCCGATCCAGCTCGGCGACGCGCGGCGGTGTCGACCGGCGCAGCAGTTGCCACGTCAACCGGCGCGCGCGGATCAACGCGCCGTGTCGCTTCCCGAGATCGTCCTGCAGCGCCACGACCGCCGTGGTGCCCTGGCCCAGCGCGTTCGCGGCGGCGCCGGTGCTGATGGTGAAGTAGAGCGCGACGGCCGCGGCATAGAGCCCGCCGGCCAGGACCAGCAGCACCACGAGCGCCCGCAGGCTCAGGCCGCGGCGGCGGGTGGGCCCCTCGGCCGTCAGCGTCATGGCTGCCCGGGGGCGTCCGCCCGCGTGATGCGCCCGCCCCGGATCCGCGCCATCACAAACCGGGCCTCACGACCGGGCAGAAACGTGATGGCGCCCGTCACCCCCCGGTACGGCGGGCGGTCGGTGCCCAGCGACACCAGGAAGTCGCGAATCGCCGCCGCATCCGGTCCGACCTCATGCACGGCGTGGACCAGCAGCATCAGGGCGTCGTGCGACATCGCATCGGCGGCCACGGGCTCGCGCCCGGCCACGCGGCGGAAGCGCCGCACGAAGGCGACGCTCAGCGAATCGTCGGGGTTGGGCAGCCAGAAGGCCACCACGTAGATCGAGTCCGCCGCGGGCCCCGCCGCCTCGGCCAGCAGCGGCATCATCAGCGCGCCATCGCCGGCGACGAACCGCAGCCCGGGAATCCGGCTCACCGCGTGGCGCGCGATCAGGCCGCTCTCACGCTGTCGCCCGGCCTGGACGATCACGTCGGGACGCCCGCGGCGCAACGCGGCATCCACCAGCACCGCGAAGTTCCCCCCGGCCTCGAACGGCACCACCGCCGTCACGGCGACGCCGCGGCGGCGGAATTCGGCGAGGGTGCCGTCCCGTAGCCCGGCGCCGTATTCGTCGTTGACGTAGAAGATGGCGGCCTGACGCGCGCCGAGCTGCGTGGCCGCGAACGTGGCGATGAACGCCCCCTCGGCGGAATCGTCGGGGGCGAGAGTGAACGTCCAGGGACCGGCCTGGCGCAGCAGCCGGCTGGTGCTGGTCGGCGTGATCTGCACGACCTCGGCCTGATTGTACACCGGCGCCGCGACCAGCGAGCCGCGGCTGCCGCCGTGCCCGACCACGGCCACCAGTCCGGGGATGCCCACGAACCGCTGCGCCCGCAGCACCTCCACGTCCGGGGTGTCGCCGCCAACCGCGAGGCTTTCGTACTCGAACCGCACGGGCGGGCGCTGGGCGGGCGGCCAGGCGGCGATCTCGTCCATGGCGACGTGCACGGCGGGCGCCCCCCAGGCGGGGAAGGCATACCCGATGACCGCCGGCGCCGCCTCCTCCGCGCACGCCAGGGTCGCGAGCAGCAACACACCCTGGACGACGTGGCTGCGGCGCCCTAATCTCCCCCGTCCCGATTCCCGACCCGTCTGAGAGAAGGTGCTCACGATGCGTGTTCTTTGCGTGCTCCTCGCCGGCGTCAGTCTGGCCTGTTCGCGTGCCGCTTCCAGTCCTGCCCGGGGACCGTCGCCCGCCCGTCAAGATACCGCGCGCGCGGCGGGGGCGCGGGGTCCAGGGCAGGGCGAGCAGGAGCCGCGGGAGCCGCGCCCTTACCGCGAGGTCATTACCGATCGGGCCGTCACCGATTCGGGGGTGTTCCTCGTCCACCGTATCGGCGAGCGGCTGTTCTACGAGATCCCGCGCCCCATGTTCGCGCGGGAGTTCCGGATGGTGGTGGACCGGCGCGGCACGATGCGGGGCCTCGGCTACGCCGGCGAGCAAATCGCGGCACGCGTGGTGCGCTGGGATCGGATCGGGAATCGCGTGCTGCTGCGCATGATTAGCTACGCGATGCGGGCCGATTCCACCCTGCCCGTGAGCCGGTCCGTGGACCTCTCCAACACGCCCCCCATCATCAAGAGCTTCGCCGTCGCGGCCTGGAGCCCGCAGGACTCCAATGCCGTGATCGACGTGACGCCCCTGTTCACCACGGACGTGGCGGAGCTCAACGCGCGGCAGCTCGGCGTGCGCGTGCGCCGCTTCGATCCGGCCCGCTCGTTCGTGGACCGCGCCAAGAGCTTCCCGCTGAACGTCGAGGTCACCGCGCTCCACACCTTCGAGGTGGATTCGATCCCGGGCGCGCCCGGCTCCCGCTTCGATCGCAGCCTGAACTCGATGACGATCCCCACGAACTTTTCGATGGTCCTGCTGCCGGCGAGTCCCATGCGGCCGCGGCTGTGTGACAACCGCGTCGGATTCTTCTCGGTGAGCTACGAAGACTACGGAGCCGACGAGCCGCAGGTCCCGCGCCGCTGCTACATCACGCGCTGGCGCCTCGAGCCGAAGGACCCCAACGCCGCGGTGAGCGACCCGATCAAGCCGATCGTCTTCTACCTCGATCCCGCGACGCCGGAGAAGTGGGCGTCCTGGATCATCAAGGGCGTGGAAATGTGGGAACCGGTGTTCCGCGCCGCCGGGTTCTCCAACGCGATCACGGCGCGCCGGGCCCCGACGCCGGCCGCAGACCCCGAGTTCGATCTGGACGACGCCCGCTGTTCGACGATCCGCTGGCTCCCGTCCACGATCGAGAACGCCTACGGCCCCCACGTCAACGACCCGCGGACCGGCGAAATCCTCCAGTCGAACATCGGCTGGTTCCACAACATCACCAGCCTGCTCCAGGGCTGGTATTGGGTGCAGGCGGGCGCGGTGGACTCGCGCGCGCGGCGGCTGCCGTTCCCCGATTCGCTGATGGGGCAGATGGTGGCGTACGTCGCCGCGCACGAGGTCGGCCACACGCTGGGTCTGCCCCACAACCAGCTGGCGTCCGGCTACTACCCGGTGGACTCGCTGCGCAGCGCCAGCTACACCCGGCGCCACGGGACGTCGTACTCCATCATGGACTACGCCCGCAACAACTACGTGGCGCAGCCGGGCGACTCCGCCGAGCTGATGCCCAAGATCGGTGCGTGGGACCATTACGTCATCGATGGGGGGTACCGCCGCATCCCCGGCGCCACCCGGCCGCAGGATGAGCGGCCCTTGCTCGACTCGCTGGCCCGTCTGCAGGACGGCCAGCCGTGGCTGCGATTTGGCAATCCGGACGGCATCGATCCCCGCACGCAGACCGAGGCCTTGGGCGACGATCCGGTGAAGGCCACGGCCTACGGCGTCGCCAACATCAAGCGGCTCATGCCGATGCTGATACCGGCGGCCACCGGGAACCCGCTCGAAGACTACGATCTGCTCGAGGAGCTGTATGACCGCCTCATCGGCCAGTGGGGCCGCGAGATGAACCACGTCGCGGTCGTCGTGGGGGGCGTGTACCGGCACGAGAAGTACCCGAACCAATCCGGCGTCATCCACACGCCGGTGCCTCGCGCCCGGCAGGCAGCGGCGGTGCGGTTCCTCACCGAACAGGCGTTCGCGACGCCGACCTACTTCCTCGACCCCGAGGTGCTGCGGCGCATCGAGCCGACGGGGGTCGTGGACCGCATCCGCGTGCGGCAGACGGCCGTCCTCAACGCGCTGTTCTCGGATTCGCGCCTGGCGCGGCTCGCCGAACAGCAGGCGACCCTGCCGCCCGGCACCGCGTATACGCTCCCGGACCTGTTCACCGACGTGCGGCGGGGGATTTTCGCAGAGCTCGCCGCGGGCGCCCGCCGCGTCGATCCCTACCGCCGCAACCTGCAGCAGGAGTTCGTCGATCAGATGGAGCGGCTCGTCACGACCGCGCTCGTCACGCCGGTGCCGCGGCAGTTCGCCGGCTTCGGCATCACGCCCACGACGCGGCCGGCGGACGCGCGCGCCCTCGCGCGCCTCGAGCTGCAGGGT
>JBOHSP010000426.1:0-6580 GCA_050733275.1 Gemmatimonadales bacterium | reverse complement strand
CCCCCCGCCCCCCCCGCCCCCCCTGCCGCCCCCGCCCACGGCCGCGCCAGCGCCGCCCGTGCTGATCCCGTCGGCCGAGCCGCGGCGCACGCCGACGCAGTTCCGGCTACTCGAGGACGAGCCGGTGCGGCCGCCCGCTCCCAAGCGGCGGCGCAAGAGGCGCGGCGCCCTGGGGCGGTTGCTGACCCGGCTAGCCGTACTCGTCCTGATCGTCGGCGGCCTGGGGGGAGCGTACTGGTATTTCGTGATGCGGGAGGGAGCGCCGGGTACCGCGTGGCCGCAGCAGGCTGCAGCGCTGATCGCCCGTCTCAAGGCGCGAATCACGGCGTCTGCGCCGGCTTCCGCTCCCCCTGCGCCGCCGGCGGCGCCCGCGCGGCGCCCGGAAACCCCATTCGCGCGGTTCGACCGCCTGAGCGACTCGCTGGCGCGGGCGGTGCGGAGCTATCAGGAGCGCGCGACGCTGTTTGCGAGCGGCCGTATCGATTGCGCCGAGCTGTGGCGCAGCCTGGTCGCGGTCGAAAATGTCTGGAACGTCTACAGCACCGAGCGCCGAGCGCGACTGGCGCGGGGATCTTTCGATCCGCGGCGCGCGGCGCGCGATCAGACGCTGTACGCCAGCGTCGACGGGGTGGAGACGCAGTTCGAGCGCTCGCGCTGCCGCCGTCTGTGATACGACGAATATCAAACCGCAGAATATCGAATGTCGAACTTCCAAATTCGCTATTGGACATTCGGTGTTCGATATTCGATATTTCAGCTGCCCCAGGTCCGCAGGCTTTCCGCTCGTGAACCGCGTCAGGCCCCCGCAGGGAGCAGCGCTAAACGATGTCGGGATTCGCTGCGGGGAGCCTGGGGCAATTCACTGCAAATATCGAATGTCCAATATCGAATGTAGAATTTCGAAATTCGGTATTTGATATTCTGCGGTTCTACCTTTGATTTAGGTTTTCCCATGATCGCCCTCGCCCGCACGTACCGCCCCCGGCAGTTCGCCGATCTGATCTCTCAGGACCACGTCGCGGCCGCGCTGCGAGGCGCCGTGGCGCAGGGCCGCGTGGCCCACGGGTATCTGTTCGCGGGGCCGCGGGGGGTCGGCAAGACCACCGCCGCCCGCATTCTGGCGATGGCGCTGAACTGCGAGCGGCGCGCGCCCGGCGCGGGCGAGCCCTGCGGGGCGTGCGACTCGTGCACGCGGATCTCGGCGGGCGCCGCCAATCTCGACGTCGTCGAGCTCGATGCCGCCTCGAATCGCGGCGTGGACGACGCGCGCGATCTGCGCGAGCGGGCGATGTACGCGGCGAGCGCGGAGTCGCGCTCCAAAGTGTACATCGTGGACGAGGCGCACATGCTCACGCGCGAGGCGTGGAACGCGCTCCTCAAGATCCTGGAGGAGCCGCCGCCCCGCGTGGTCTTTGTCTTCGCGACGACCGAGCCGCAGAAGATCGCGAGCGCCGCGGCGCCCATCCTGTCGCGGCTGCAGCGCTTCGATTTCCGCCGCATCGGCCCGCACGCCATCGTCGGCCGGCTGCGCGACGTCGCCCGCCAGGAGGGGATCACCGCGGACGACGATGCGCTGCACCTCATCGCGAAGAGCGCCGACGGCGGAATGCGGGACGCGCTGTCGTTGCTCGATCAGGTCGTCTCGTTCGGCGGCGGCCCCGTCACCGCGGAGCGCGTGCGCGCGGTGCTGGGTCTGATTCCCGAGGAGCTGTACGCCGACATGCTGCGGTGCATCGTCGAGCGCGATGCGGCCGGCGTGTTCCGGCTCGTGGAGCAGCTGCTCGATGCGGGAGCGGACCTCGGCGAGTTCGTGAACGGCGCCGGGGAGACGTTGCGCGCCGTGCTGCTCGTGGGGGTCGGGGGTCAGCCGGAGGGGCTGACCGAGGGACTGCTGGCGCTGGTCCGCGACTACGCCGCGCGCCTCCCGCCCGGCGATGTGGTGCGGCTGCTCACGATCCTGGCGGAGGCAGAGGAAGGCGTGCGCCGCGGCGGCAACGCCCGGCTCGCCGTTGAAGTCCTGTTGCTGCGCTGGGCGATGATCGATCGGACGGTCGAGATCGGGCAGGTGCTCGACGCGTTGCAAGGCGGCCCGACGGCCGGCCGGCCGGACGGCCGGACGGACCCGGTTCCGCCGCCAACGCCACGGGCACCCGACGAGTCGTCCGACCGTCCGGCCGCCGGGCCGTCCGACCGTCCGATCAAGGGTCCGCTGTCGGTCGACCATCTGCGCGCCGTGTGGCCCGACATCGTGGCCGCGGCCAGAGCGAAGTCGCCGCTGCTGGGGAGTCTGCTGGCCGAAGCGCGCGTCGCGGGACTCGACGGCGGCGTCGTCGTCGTGCAGCCGGCGCACGGCGCGCATGCCGAAGGCCTGGAACGGCAACGCGAGCTGATCGCGCAGCTCATCAGCCGCCACGTCTCGGTGGTGCCGCGGGTGCGGATCGCGACGGGCGGGGGCGGGGGCGGCGGCGGAAGCGGGGGTGGGGCTGGACCCGGTGGTGGTGCCGCCGGGGTGGCGATGCGGCCGGCCCGCCTCACCGAGGAGGGCGCTAATGCTGAGCGTCTCAAGGTCCTGCGGGGCAAGGATCCGAGCCTCGGCGCGGCGGTCGATGCATTAGATTTGGAGCTTCTCAATTAGCTTGCCAACATTTTGCCGAAGGGTAACTTTCGACGTATGGCGGATTTATCCAGCCTGCTCCAGCTCAGTCAGCAGATGCAGGGGCGGCTGACCGAGATCCAGACCCAATTGGCGCAGCAGACGCTCACCGTGTCGGCCGGAGGGGGGATGGTGCAGGCCACCGCCGATGGTCGAGGGCACATTCGCGCCATCAAAATCGACCCGCAGGCCGTCAGCCAGGGCGACATCGAGATGCTCGAGGATCTGGTGCTCGCGGCCGTGGCGGAGGCGCAGACACGCGCGGCCGAGCTGTACCAGGCCGAGGTGCGCAAGCTGGCGTCGGGCCTGCCATTCCCGTTCCAGTTGCCGCTGTAGCGCGTCGCTTCGCCTTCCCGTGTCGGCCATTGACGAGCTGGTGGCGGAGCTGGCGAAGCTCCCCGGTATCGGGCGCAAGACGGCCCAGCGCCTCACGTTCTATCTGCTGAAGCAGCCTGCCGAAACGGCGGAGCGGTTGGCCGAGGCGATCCGCCGGGTGCGCGGCCAGGTCATGGCCTGCGCCACCTGCGGCACCCTGGCCGACGACGACCCGTGCCCGATCTGTCGCGACCCGCGCCGCGACGCTACGCTGCTGTGTGTGGTGGAGGAGTCGGCCGACGTAAGCGCGATCGAACGGGCCGGCCGGTATCGCGGTCGCTACCACGTCCTCGGCGGGCGGATCTCGCCGCTGGACGGGGTGGGCCCGGACGATCTGCACGTGGACCGGTTGCTGGCGCGGCTGGCGAACGGGTCGGAGGTGCGCGAGGTGATCGTCGCCACGAATCCCTCGATGGAGGGCGAGGCGACGGCGACCTATCTCCAGCAAGTGTTGCGGCCGAGCGGTGTGCGCGTGACGCGAATCGCGCGCGGCCTGCCCGTGGGGGGCGATCTCGAGTACGCCGACGCAGTGACCATCGCCCAGGCGCTGGCGGCGCGGCGCGAGATGTCCGAGAGCGACTGACTTCGCGAGGAGGCGCATGGCGGGGGCGGCGAGCTGGTCGTTCAACGAGCAGGACTTCAAACAGATTCAGACGCATTTGCAGGCGTTTCTGCGGGACTCCAACGCCCGCTGCGCGCTGCTGGTGGACCGCAACGGCCAGCTCGTCGCGACGGTGGGCGAGACTCCGGCCTTCGATCCCACCGCCTTCGCGTCGCTCACCGCGGCGGACTTTAGCGCCAACGACCAGCTCGCCAAGATGATCGGCGAGGACGAATTCGCGTCGCTCGTCCATCAGGGTGAACGCGAGTCGATGTATCTCGCCGATGTCGCGAAGCGCGTCATCCTCGTCGTCTTGTTCGACCAGCGCGCCACACTCGGGCTGGTGAAGCTCAAGGCCAAGGGCACGGTGGAGAAGCTCAACAAGATCTTTGCGGAGATGTTCAATCGCGTGGGGGCGGGCGGCGCGCCGGAGAAGGGGCTGCTCGAGGGGGCGGAAGACGAAATTGACAAACTCTTCGGCTAGGGGGACGCGCGCATGTCGATGATCAACTACGCGTCCCGCGAGATCAACTGCAAGCTCGTCTACTACGGGCCCGGACTGGGCGGGAAGACGACCAATCTCGAGCACATCTATGGCAAGGTCTCGCCCAACACGCGCGGCAAGATGATCTCGCTCGCCACCGAGACCGAGCGGACGCTGTTCTTCGACTTCCTGCCGGTCGATCTCGGCACGATCCGGGGCTTCAAGACGCGGTTCCACCTCTACACCGTGCCGGGCCAGGTGTACTACAACGCGAGCCGCAAGCTGATTCTCAAAGGGGTGGATGGGATCGTGTTCGTCGCCGACAGCCAGATCGAGCGCATGGAAGCCAACGTCGAGTCGATGCAGAACCTGTACGACAACATGGCCGAGTACGGGTACGATCTCACCAAGATCCCCTTCGTCATCCAGTACAACAAGCGCGATCTGCCGAACGCC
Organism: Gemmatimonadales bacterium; assembly: GCA_050733275.1. Taxonomy (GTDB): domain Bacteria; phylum Gemmatimonadota; class Gemmatimonadetes; order Gemmatimonadales; family GWC2-71-9; genus 20CM-2-65-7. The sequence continues at coordinate 2,011 of JBOHSP010000426.1, read as the reverse complement.
GCCCCGATCAAGGACCTGCAGGCGGCGTTGAATCCGGGCTGGCCCGTCGAAGAGCCGGCCCTGCAGAAAGTCACGGCCGATCCCGCGCATTCGGGCGAGACTCTCGTGGACAAGGTCGGCAACGAGTGGGTGGGCCGCGCGGCGTATCACGAAGCGGTCGCGGTGCGCGGCGATGGCGTCTTCGACACGCTCAAGGCGGTCAGCAAGCTGGTGCTGAAAACGTTGAGCTGACGACGGGGCCCGTCTCGATGCGTTGGACGCTGCCGAACATCATCACCCTCGCGCGCATCTGCCTGACGCCGGTCATCGCGCTGTTGCCGTTCATTCAGGGATACTGGCCCAAGGTCATCGCGTTCGTCGTCTTCCTGATCGCCGCCTTTTCCGATCTGCTCGACGGCTACCTGGCCCGCCGCTACGGCACGACGAGCGAGCTGGGGATCCTGCTCGACCCCATCGCCGACAAGCTGCTCTTGTTCGCGACGCTGATTCCGATCTTCTGGATGACGCGGCACCCCACGATCCTCGTGGACTATCGCATCAAGTGGTGGGGCAGCTTTCCGGTCTGGGTCGCGTTGCTGCTCGTAGGGCGGGAGGTGCTGATCACCGTCTTCCGGTTCTTCGCCAAGCGGCGCGGGATCGTCATTCCGGCCGGGGGGGCCGGGAAGCTGAAGGCCGTCGTCCAGAACATTTTCATCGGCGCCACGATCGCCTGGTTCGCCTGGAAGGACGCCATCGCCGAGCTGCGCATCGCCGGCGCGTTCCGCAATTACTGGGACCAGTTCCACGGCTGGTTCGTCTCCGTCACCCTGGCGGGCGCGATCGTGCTCACCGTGTACTCGCTGTTCGTCTACCTGTACCGCTACCGGGCGCTCCTCAAAGTCGGCAAGTGAAGCTCGAGGTCGTCACCATCGGCACCGAGCTGGTGCTGGGTCTGACGGCCGATACGAATGCCGCGGAGCTGGGCCGCGCCTGCGCCGCCGTGGGCGTGCCGATCGTGCGCCACACCGCCGTGCCCGACCGGCCCGACGCGATCCGCGCGGCCGTGGCCGACGCGCTGGCACGCACCGGGTTCGTCATCGTCACGGGCGGCCTCGGCCCCACGCGGGACGACATGACCAAGCACGAGGTGGCGGCCCTCTTCGGGAAGCCGCTGGCGCTCGATAGCGCCGTGCTCGCGAGCCTCGAGGCGCGCTTCCGCCGGCTCGGCCGCCCGATGCCGGCCCTGAACCGCTCGCAGGCGGAGGTGCCCGCGGGCGCGACGGTGCTCCCCAACCCCCGGGGAACGGCGCCGGGACTGTGGATCGAAGACGCCGGCCGCGTCGCGGTGCTGCTGCCCGGGGTGCCCGCGGAAATGCGCGGCCTGCTCCGCGAGGAGGTGCTGCCGCGGATCACGGCACGTCTCGAGGCGACGGGGGGGGCGCGCGTGGTGCGCTCCCGCACCGTCCGCACCACCGGCGTCCCCGAATCGGCGATCGCCGAGCGCGTCGGTCACCTGGAGCAGGAGCTCGCGCCGCTCACCCTCGCCTACCTGCCGACGATGGAAGGCGTAGACCTGCGTGTAACGGCGTGGAGCCTGCCTGCGGAGGACGCGGATCGCCTGCTGGCCGCGGCCGCGGCGCGGCTGCGCCAGGCCGCCGGCCGCGACGACTACGGCGAAGACGACGCCGATCTCGCGGCGGTCGTGCTGACCCTGCTGCGCTCCCGGGGGGACCGCCTCGCCGTCGCCGAATCGTGTACCGGCGGGCTGCTGGCGCAGCGCATCACGGCGATCCCCGGCGCGTCCGCTGTGTTCGCCGGCGGCGTGGTCGCCTACGACGACGCGGTGAAGAGCGGCTGGCTCGACGTGCCGGCGCCGCTCCTGGAGGCGCACGGCGCCGTTTCGGAGCCGGCGGTGCGGGCGATGGCGGAGGGCGCGCGGCGCCGCTTCGGGGTCGCGGCCGCGATCGCAATCACGGGCGTCGCGGGCCCATCGGGCGGCACGCCGGAAAAGCCGGTCGGCACCGTGTGGCTC
>JBOHSP010000425.1:0-3410 GCA_050733275.1 Gemmatimonadales bacterium | reverse complement strand
CTCGGTGCGCGGATTGTCGGACGTCACGACCACGATGTCGGCCCCGCGCGCGGCGACCTGTCCCATGGGGGCGCGTTTGCCGCGATCGCGGTCACCGCCCGCGCCGAACACGACGATGACGCGGCCGCCGGGCGCCGTGAGACCGCGGACCGTCTCGAGCGCGCCCTCCAGCGCATCCGCCGTGTGCGCGTAGTCGCGCAGCACCACGCACGGGTCCGTCGCCAGGCGCTCCATGCGGCCCGGGACCTGCGGCGCGCTGCCCAGGCGCTCGGCGATCGTAGCCGGCGGCAGCCCCAGACCCAGGGCGCAGGCGGCAACGCCCAGCGCGTTGGCGACGTTGAAGCGGCCCAGCAGCGGCAGCGTCACGGGGTGGCGACCGTCCGGGGTCACCAGGACAAAGCGGCTGCCCCGCGCATCGCTGGTGATGTCGGCCGCGGCCACGTCGCCCCGCCCCTCGTGCTCGCTGAACGTGATGCGCCGCGCGCTGGCCGGCAGGCCGGCCCAGGCGGCATCGTCGGCGTTCACCACGGCGAGCCCGGCGTCGGCCAGATATCCGATGAGTCGCGCTTTGGCGGCGAAGTAGGCCTCGAACGTCTGATGGTAGTCGAGGTGGTCGCGCGCGAGGTTGGTAAAGATCGCGGCGCGGAACACGAGCCCGTCGACGCGGCCCTGATCGAGGCTGTGGGAGGACACTTCCATGGCGACGCCGCGCGCGCCGCGCGTCGCGAGCGCGGCGAGCGTCGCCTGGAGATCGATGGGCCCCGGCGTCGTGAGGTTGCCGGCCTCACTCTCCACGGCCGCTCCACCCGGATCGACGCAGCCCAGCGTGCCGATCGAGCCCATGGGCCAGAGGGCGCCGAGCACGTGACGCCCGAGCGTGACGGACGTCGTCTTGCCGTTCGTGCCGGTGACGCCGATGAGCTGCAGCCGCGCGGCGGGGCGGCCGTACCAGGTCTCGGCGGCGACGGCGGCCGCGCGCCGGCCGTCGCGGACGAGGATCTGCGGCAGCGGCAGCGGCTGGCGCTGCTCGACCAGCGCCGCCGCGGCACCGCGCGCCGCGGCGTCGGCGACGAAGCGATGGCCGTCGTGCACGGTGCCGCGCACGGCGCAGAACAGCATGCCGGGCGTGATGCACCGCGCGTCGGCCGAGAGACCCGTGATCGCGGGGGCGGGCGCGGCGGGCATCGCCTCCACGAGCAGGCCCGCCCGGGCCAGGGCGTCCATAACGCCGCGCAGGGACGGGGTCAGGGCCTGGGCTCCGCGAATATCGTGACCGTCGAGCCCGCCGCGGCCTCGTCGCCCCCCGCCGGCCAGGTGTGGTGCACCACGCCCCATCCCTTGATCACGACCTCGAAGCCGCGGCGGTGCAGCGTGCGCACGGCCTCGCGCAGTGGCCGGCCGTCCACCACGGGCACGATGCGCTGCGGCGGCTCCGCGGCGGGCGCGCGGACGCTGTCCGGCTGGTACGGCCACGGCACGACGTAAGGCACGACGCCGTCCGTGACGGGTGGCGCGCCGCCCGTGCTCGCGTCGACCGGCGTGGTGGCCGCGAGATCGCTGAGCCGCGCCCGGTCCAGCGCCACGGTGCGCGCGGCGAGCGCCTGCTCCAGCATCGAGCGGGTGACCGGCGCCGTGGTCTGCGCGGCGAAGTAGCTGCCGCGCTGGGGATTGTCCACCTTCATCACGACCACGAGCTGGGGATCTTCGGCGGGAAACAGCGCGGCGAACGACGCAGTGTACTGCCCCGGGGCGTAGCGGCCGTCGACCACGCGCCGCGCCGTTCCGGTCTTGGCCGCGAGCTGGAAGTTGCCCAGCGCGGCGCGCTCACCGGTGCCGCCCTCCTGGGCCACGCCGCTCAGCAGCTCGCGCAGCTGCGCGCTCACCGCCGGCGACAGCACGCGGCGCACCGGTTGCGGCCGGTGGCGGTAGCGGACTGCGCCGGAGAGTCCCCCCCCAACCCACGTGCCTCCGCCCTCACCGGCCTGATCAGGCGCCCGCACTTCGCGGATCAGGGTGGGCTGCAGCAGCACGCCGTCGTTCGCGATCGCGCCGTACGCCGCGGCGAGCTGCAGCGTGGTGACCGACAGCTCGTAGCCGAGCGCGAGGCTCGCGGGGGAGGGCCGGCTCCATTCGCGCGGCAGGCGCAACCGCCCCGCCGCTTCGGCGGGAAACTCGATCCCCGTCGGGGTGCCGAACCCGAACGCGCGCAGCATCGTGTACTGTTCCTCAGGCGTCAGCCGGTCCACGAACTTCACCATGGCGATGTTGCTCGACACGCGGATCGCGTCCGCCAGGGTCAGCGACGGCAGCGGGTGCTCGTCCACGACGACCCGGTCGGGACGCTCGTAGCGGCCGCCCTCGCCCGAGACGCGCTCATCGAGGCGCACGCGCCGGTGGGCCAGGAGCGCCGCGGCCGCGAAGATCTTGGCGAGCGATCCCGGCTCGAACGCGTCGGTGAACGCGCTGGGGCGGGCGCTGCCGTCGGCGCGGCGAGAAGCGAGGGCGAGCACCTCGCCCGTCGCGGGATCCAGCATCACCACGTCACCGCCGTCCGCGTCCATGCGCTCGAGCGCGTCGTCGAGGGCGCGCTGCGCGATCTCCTGCAGCTCGCCGTCGAGCGTCAGCACGACGTCGTGTCCGGCGGCGGGCGGCGCGATGAGACGGGCCGGCGACTCGTAGGCGCGCCCTTCCCGATCCTTGAGCACGACGGCCGCGCCGGGCGTGCCCGCGAGCAGACTGTCGAGCTGGTGCTCGAGCCCCGAGGCGCCCCGGCCATCGCTGCCCACGCGACCGATCACCGCGCGCGCGAATTCGGGAGCGGGATAGAACCGCCGCAGCACGGGCTCGAGGTGCACGCCGCGCAGGTCGCGCAGCGGCTGCACCTCGAGGGCCGTGAACGGGCCGGCGAACCAGGCGTAGCGGCGGCGCAGCGCGCGCTCCACTTCCCGCTGCGGCCGCCGCAACTGCCGCGCGAGCAGGACGGCGGCCTCGCGCCGGTTGCGCAGCTCGTTCGGCGCGACGCCCACATGATAGGTCTCCTGCGTCAGCGCCAGCGCAATGCCGTGACGATCGTAGAGCGCGCCGCGCCGGGCCTCCAGCACGACGCGCTCGGTGCGCTGCGCCGCCGCCGCCGCGGCGTGGCGCCGCCCCTCGAGCAATTGCACTTGGCCGGCGCGCACCAGCAGGGCGAGCAGCGCGATCCCCACCGCGACTTCCAGAACCCGGAGGCGCACCAGCGGCTTCGCCATGTCAGCGGGGGGTGGAGGAGGACGGGGGGGCGGGGGGGGCAGGCAGGAAGATCAGCTCGGTGTCGCTGGGAAGACGCAGGCCCTGTTCGCGGGCCCGGGGCACGAGGACGGCGCGGCTCTGCGCCGTGCGGACGCGGCGCTCCAGCTCGGCTCGCCGGGCGG
>JBOHSP010000424.1:0-4551 GCA_050733275.1 Gemmatimonadales bacterium | reverse complement strand
GGGCGGCACAGGGGCCCGCCGCGATTCGGGGGACGGCGCGTCGCCGCCGGCCGCCACCATGACGCTGCCGGGCGGCCGCACGGTGCGACTCCCGCCGGGGGTGACCGAAGCGGAGGTCCGCGCCATGATGCAGAAGCGGAGGGCCGGCGGCGAGCTGACCGCCGAGGAGCGGGCCACGCTGCGGCAGGTACTCCAGCCCGCCGCCGGCCCCGGCGGCCGCGGCGACGCCCTGACCTACATCGTGTTCGTGCTGCGAGACGGCAAGCCCGCGCCGCTGCACATCCGCACCGGCCTCACCGACCTCGACCACATCGAGGTGCTCAGCGGGCTCACGGAGCGGGACACCGTGCTGGCGCTCCCCAGCGCGTCGCTGGTCAACGCGCAGCGCCGGATGCGCGAGCGCATGGACCGGATGACGGGGGGCGGCCTGCCGGGACTGCAGCAGCAGCCCTCGGGCGGGAGATCGCGCACCCCGTCGAGACCCTGATGCTGCTCCGCGAGATCTTTCAGGTCGCGCTGCAGGCCATCCGGGTCAACAAGCTGCGCGCGTTCCTCACGATGCTCGGCATCATCATCGGCGTGGGCGCTGTCATCACCATGGTGGCGCTCGGGACCGGCGCGCAGAAGTCGGTGCAGGAGCGCATCCAGGCGTTGGGACCGAATCTCCTCACGCTGTTCGCCGGGCAGGCGTTCCGGGGCGGCATCGCGTTCGACCAGCGGGTGAGCCTCACGGTCGACGACGCGGAGGCGCTGACGCGGGACGCGCGCTACCTCAGCGCCGTCGTGCCCGAGCTCACGCGCAACCTCCAGATCGAACGCGGCAACCAGAACATCAACGTCAGCGTCGTCGGCACGACCGCCAACTACACCCGGGTGCGGAACTACACCCTCACCGCGGGCCGCATGTTCACGGCGGGCGAGGACGAGTCGCGCCGCCGCGTTGCCGTCCTCGGGGCCGGCGTCCCGGAACTGCTCGACGCCAATCCCGCGGCAATGGTCGGCCAGGAGATCCAGATCCGGGGCATTCCGTTCGAGATCATCGGCATCCTGAGCGAGAAGGGCTCGCAGGGGTTCATGAACCCGGACGAGCAGATCGTGATTCCGCTGCAGACCGCGCGCTTCCGCATCCACGGCACCGACCGGCTGCGCTCGATCACCGTCGCGGTCGCCGACATCAAGAACATGAACCTCGCGATGATCGACATCGAGCGCGTCCTCCGGCGCGAGCACAAGATCCGCCCCGGCGGCGAGAACGACTTCCAGATCCGCAACCAGGCCGACGTCCTCGCCACGTTCCAGGAGACCACGGAGACGTTCACCAAGCTGCTCGCCGGCATCGCCGCGGTGAGCCTGATCGTCGGCGGCATCGGCATCATGAACATCATGCTGGTCTCGGTCACCGAGCGGACCCGCGAGATCGGCGTGCGCAAGGCCCTCGGCGCCACACGCTTCAACATCCTGTTCCAATTTCTGGTCGAGGCCCTCGTGCTGTGTCTGGTCGGCGGCCTGCTCGGCATCCTGTTCGGCTCGCTGGGGGCCGTGGCGCTGGCGCGGTTCAACAATTGGAACACGCAGGTCTCGATCGAGGCGGTGGGCCTCGCGTTCCTGTTCAGCGCGCTCGTGGGATTGTTCTTCGGTATCTGGCCGGCCCGCAGGGCGGCGAGCCTCGATCCGATTGTCGCGTTGCGGTACGAATAAGATTGCGGATTTCGGATTGCGGATTGCGGATTCGCGGGGCGGGCTGATGGTCCGTCCCAGCGGGCTCGAACTCACCGCGAATAATCCGCAATCCGCAATTATCTTCTCCCCATGCTCCCCGCCCTCCTCCTCCTCCTGCAATCGGCGGGCGAACCGCCGGTTTATGATGGACGCCGCCGCGAGCTCGCGGCCCGCATCCCGCGCATCGAAGCCGAGATCCGCATCGACGGCGTGCTCGATGAGCGGGTGTGGGCCCAGGCGGCGCGGTTCACGGGCTTCAGCCAGTACCGTCCCGTGGACGGCCGTCCCGCCGAAGACGCGACCGAGATCCTGGCGTGGTACGCGCCCGACGCCATCTACTTCGGCATCCGCGCCTCCGAGGCGCACGGCGGGGCCGATGCCGTTCGCGCCACGCTCGCCGACCGCGACAACATCGCCGCCGACGACTACCTCCAGATCCTGCTCGACACCTTCAACGACCGGCGCCGCGCGCTGCTGTTCGCGGTCAACCCGCTGGGCGTGCAGGAGGACGGCGTGCGCAGCGAGGGGATCGCCGGCGCGGCGGGCGGCCAGAACGCCGGGTTCCGCTTCGACGGCGTCGTGGACCTGAATCCCGACTACGTCTATCAGTCGCAGGGCCGGGTCACGCCGCAGGGATGGGAGGTCGAGGTCCGGATTCCCTTCAAGAGCCTGCGCTACCAGAACGCGACCATCCAGGATTGGGGCGTGCAGTTCGTGCGCATGACGCAGCACACCGGGTACGAGGATACCTGGACACCGGTGGTCCGCGCCAATGCCAGCTTTCTGATCCAGTCGGGCACGCTGAAGGGCCTCACGGGGCTGCGGCGCGGGCTCGTCATGGACGTCACGCCGGAGTTCACCTCGCGCGTGGACGGCGCGCCGGGCGGCGCGGACTACGGCTACAGCGCGGTGGACCCCGCCGTGGGCCTGAACCTGCGCTGGGGCGTCACGCAGAACCTGAGCTTTACGGGGACCGTGAATCCCGACTTCTCGCAGGTCGAGGCTGACGTCGGGCAGGTCACCTTGAACGAACGCTTCGCGCTGTTCTTTCCCGAGAAACGGCCGTTCTTCCTCGAGGGGCTGGAACAGTTCGATACGCCCAACGCCCTCATCTACACCCGGCGCATCGCGGCCCCCGTGGCCGGCGCGAAGCTCACCGGCAAGATCGGCGGCACGGCGATCGCGTATATCGGCGCGGTCGACGACGACGACTTGTCCGCCACGGGCGAGCACCCGGTCATCAACCTGTTACGGCTGCGCCGCGACCTCGGGACGAGCTCCACCCTGGGGCTGGCCTACACCGACCGCATCGAGGGCGACGCCTGGAACCGCGTGCTCGGCGCCGACGCCCGGATCGTCTGGAAGAAAATCTGGTTCTCCGACGCGCAGCTGGTCGGGTCGTGGACCCGCGATCCCTCCGGCGCCACCCGCTCGGGCGAGCTGTGGGCCGTCACGTTCTACGACCGCACCGGACGGTCGTACGGCAATCACGCCGAGCTCGTGGGCATCAGCCCCGATTTCGAGGCGCAGAGCGGGTTCGTGAACCGCGTCAACGTGGTGCACGCGCGAATCTTCAACCGGTTCAGCTCGTACGGCCGCCCCGGCGCGTGGCTCGAGCAGGCCACGACGTTCATCGGCGTCGAGCCGACGTGGCGCTACGGCGATTTCTGGGACGGCGGCAGCACGCTCGAGGGCAGCATCAGCCAGGTGTGGCTGCTCACGGTGCGCGGCGGCTGGGGCATCAACGCGGAATGGCGAAACCGCCACCAGCGCTTCGATCCGCCCGACTACGCCGGCTACGCCGTCGCTGCCGGCGGCACGACGATCCCCTTCACCGTGCCCCACGGCCGCTTCAACCTGTGGACGGGGAACGTGGGCTTCAACACGCCCAACCGCGCGCTTACGGTGAGCGCCAACGTCGGCGGAGGGGAAGGCGTGATCTTCGCGGAAGCCGCCGAAGGGAGTGGCTGGAGCGGATCGCTCGCCGTGACGTGGAAACCCACGAACGCGTTGCGCATCGACGGCCGCTGGGTGCACCTGCGGCTGACGCGGGCCGAGGACGGGAGCTGGTTCTCGACATCCAACATCCCGCGCCTCAAGATCGAGTACCAGCTCACGCGCGACATCTTCTTCCGCTACGTGGGCCAGTACACGGCGGAGGAGCGCGACGCGCTGCGCGATCCGCGCAGCGGCGATCCGCTGCTCATCGACGGGGCGCCGCAGCCGGCCACGACGACGACCAGCTTCCGCAGCGACGTGCTGTTCTCCTACAAGCCCACGCCCGGGACGGTGTTCTTCCTGGGCTACGGCGCCTCGATGAGCGAGCCCGATCCGTTCACGTTCCGCGACCTGCGGCGCACCGGGGACGGCTTCTTCCTCAAGGCCAGCTACCTGTACCGGATGTGAGCGAGGCCGTCGCGTCACAGCTCGGGCACGAGCAGCGCGCCAAGCAGCAGCAGTACGTCCAAACGAACACCCGCGCGCGCTGGCGCTTCGTCGCGCTCGGCATCGGGCTGCTGGGTGCCGTCCGCCTCGCGGGCCTGGTCCCGCTCTCGCCCTGGTTCCTGCTTGGCTTCGCGCTCACGTTCGTGGCGGCGAACTGGGGCATGCATCGGCTGGTGCACCGGACCACGTTCCGGCCCTGGTACGCGCAGCTCAATCTGGTCCTCGGCTGCCTGCTCATCTCGGCGGTGCTGTTCGCGATGGGGCCGACCGGCCACGTGCTGTACGGTGCCTATCTCATCGCGCCGGTCCAGGCGGCGCTCTATCTCGGCCGCCGCGAGGCCTGGGGCGCGCTCGGGATCAACGTCGCGGGGTTCGGTCTGGTCACCG
>JBOHSP010000423.1:0-4494 GCA_050733275.1 Gemmatimonadales bacterium | reverse complement strand
ACCGATGTGCTGCTCGACCTCGACGACGAGCCGACCGCCCGGGAGCTGGAGACTGAGCGCGTTGTACAGCTCCGGCAGGCGCTCCGGCTCGAACTCGACGTCGAGCACGGGGCCGATGACTTGGACGACCTTGCCGATATTCGCTGCGCCCGCCGTTTTCTTGGAACTGTCCTTGGTCCTTGTCGCCATGGTTGCTCCGGTTTTTGGACCTGGGGCCTGGGGCCTGGGGCCTGGGGGCTTGGGCCTGCTCACCCCCCAGGCCCCAGGCCCTAGCCCCTATCCCCTAAGTGCCTCCGCGCCCCCCACGATCTCCGCCAGCTCCTGCGTAATCTGTCCTTGCCGGGCCCTGTTAAACGTCCGCTGCAGGATGTCGAGCATGTCGCTCGCCGCATCCGTCGCGTTCTTCATCGCCGTGCGCCGCGCCCCATGCTCGGCGGCCGCGGTCTCGACGAGCGCGCGGAAGACCTGGTTGCGCACGTAGAGCGGCAGCAGCGACTCGAGGATTGCTTCCGCTGAGGGCTTCAGGATGTAGTTGGAAGGTGGGAAGGTGGGACGGTTGGAAGGGCGCTCCCTCCCACCTTCCCACCTTCCCACCTTCCCACCTTCCGGCGAGACGGGCAGAATCCGCAACACCGTCGGGGGTGTCGAGACCGCACTATTGAACTGCGCGAACACGATTTCGACCGCATCGAGCGTCCCGGCGGCGAACCGCTCCATCAGCGGCGCGACCAGCTCCGCCGCGTGCGCCGGCGTCGGCCGGTCGCCGATGTCCACGCGCTGCGAGGCCACCGTGCGGCGCGTGAACTTGAAGAAGCTGATGCTCTTCTTCCCGACGAGATGCAGCTCGGTCTCGGCGCCGTGCGCCTCCAGCTCCTGCAGCCGGCGCCGCGCCTCCCGGATCAGGTTGGCGTTGAAAGCGCCGCACAGGCCGCGGTTCGAGGTGATGAGGAGGACCGCGGTGCGCGGTGCGCGGTGCGCGGGTTGACGCAACAGCGGGAAGCGCTCGGCGAGCTCGGGGGAGTACAGCTCGGCGATGACGTCGGCCAGCGCCTGGGCGTAGGGCCGGGCGGCGACCACGCGGTCCTGCGCGCGTTTCAGCTTGGACGTGGAGACCAGCTCCATCGTCTTGGTGATCTTGCGCGTGTTCTGGACCGAACGGATGCGCCGGCGCAGCTCGCGGGGCTTCGCCATTCAGCGGCTTCCGATCGCCTTGTACTCCTCGATCGCCTGCCGCAGCCGGCCGCTGAGGTCGTCCGACAGCGCCTTGCGGGTGCGGATCTCGTCACCGATCTCGGGATGCTGCGCCGCCATGAACGCGAGCAGGCCGCGCTCCCACTCCTTGATCTCGGCCACCACGACGTCGTCCAGCAGGCCGTTGGTCACGGCGAAGATCACGATCACCTGCTGCTCGACCGGCATCGGCTGGTACTGCGGCTGCTTCAGCACCTCCACGACGCGGGCGCCGCGGGCGAGCTGGCGCTGCGTGGCGGGATCGAGCTCGGAGCCGAACTGCGCGAACGCCTCCAGCTCGCGGTACTGCGCCAGGTCGAGCCGCAGCCGGCCTGCGACCTGCTTCATCGCCTTGATCTGCGCGTTGCCGCCCACGCGGCTCACCGAGATCCCCGCGTTCACCGCCGGCCGCACGTTCGAGTAGAACAGGTCGGTCTCGAGAAAGATCTGCCCGTCGGTGATCGAGATGACATTGGTCGGGATGTACGCCGACACGTCGCCCGCCTGGGTCTCGATGATGGGCAGCGCCGTGAGCGACCCGCCCCCCATCTCGTCCGACAGCTTGGCGGCGCGCTCGAGCAGGCGGCTGTGGAGATAGAAGACGTCGCCGGGATAGGCTTCGCGGCCCGGCGGCCGGCGCAGCACGAGGGAGAGCTGGCGATAGGCGGCGGCCTGCTTCGACAGGTCGTCATAGATGCACAGCGTGGCCTGCTTCTCCTCGTACATGAAGTACTCGGCCATCGTGCAGCCGGCGTAGGGGGCGATGTACAGCATCGGCGCCGGCTCGGAGGCCGAGGCGACGAGTACGATGGTATACTCCATCGCCCCATGCTCCTTGAGCCGCTCCACCACCGCGGCCACCGTCGAGTTCTTCTGGCCGATGGCCACGTAGACGCAGATGACGCCCTGCCCCTTCTGATTGATGATGGTGTCGATCGCGATCGCCGTCTTGCCGGTGCCGCGGTCGCCGATGATCAGCTCGCGCTGTCCCCGGCCGATGGGGATCATGGAATCGATGGCTTTGACGCCGGTCTGCAGCGGCTCCTTCACCGGCTGGCGCTGGATGATGCCCGGCGCCACGATCTCGACCTTGCGCGACTTGGTCGTGTGGATCGGGCCGAGGCCGTCGACCGGCCGGCCCAGGGCGTCCACGACGCGCCCTACCATCGCCGGGCCCACGGGCACTTCCAGCACGCGGCCCGTGCGGCGCACCTCGTCGCCCTCGCGCAGCTCGAGATAGTCGCCGAAGATCACGGCGCCGATGTTGTCTTCCTCGAGGTTCAGCGCGAGGCCGGTGATCTTCTCGCCGGTCGTGGACACGGTGAACTCGAGCATCTCCCCGGCCATCGCGGCCGTGAGCCCGTAGATGCGGGCGATGCCGTCCTTGACCTCGAGCACCGTGCCGACCTCGCGCACGTCGATGTCGGCCAGGTCGGCCGCCTGGATCTCCTTGAGGAGCAGGTCTTTCAGCTCGCCGGGACGGAGGATGGAGTCGGTGGCCATTGTTGTGCCGGTTGAGAGTTTGTGAAAAATATCACATGGAAAGGGGCGGCGGAAGGCGGCGAACGGGCGCCGAAAGACGGCGAAAAACCGTCGCGATCGCCGCCCCTTCGCCGCCCCATCGCCGCCCTAGACACGAGACCGCGTCCGTCCCCTCAAGAACCTCGTCAAAACCCCTCGGGGTCCGAGTTCTCTCAATTCGTTCGGCGTCGCCCCGGCCACGCGGCGCGCCGCGCCGGCGAGGTGACTGGGGGAGGCGTAGCCCAAGATGCGCACGACGCCTCGGACCGTATACCCCGGGTTCCCGAGCAGGTCCGCGGCGCAGGCGGCGCGGGCGAGATCGATCACGCGCTTCAGGTTGGGGGCGCCGCCCGCGCCGAACTCGCGGGACAGGTGCTCGCGCGTGACGCGCAGCGCCTGGGCCACGTGGCCGGTCTGGGTAGGGCCGCCGGCGCGCCGCAGCACCTCCTCCCAGGCGGCGAGCTGCAGGCGGTCGGTGAGCCGCAGCAGCCGGGCGGCGTCGGCGAGCTGGGCGCGCCGCGCCACCTGCGCGGTCCGCGCGGCAATCCATTCGCCCGCGACGGCGTTGTCCACGCCTTCGACCAGCACGCCCGCGAACCCCGCGGCGCGGCACGAGGCCAGCAGCGCTCCGTCGTCCGGCCGCAACGCGGAGAGCGCATACATGGGGATGCGCGGGAACCGCGCCGGCAGCGCGAACCCGTCGGAGGGGCAGGTTCGCACGTCGAGCACGACGGCGTCCACGAGCCGCTGCGCCAGCAGTCGTTCGACGGCCGCGACGCTGCGGCACAGCCGGATGGTGCCGGCGCGCCGCGGATAGCCCCGCTGCAGGGCGCGCCGGGTCTCGAGCCGCGGATGCAGCACGGGAATCACCGGCGGCGACGGCGTCATGACGCCTGCACCAGCACCTGCTGCATCTCGGCCGCGCGCCGCAGCACGTCGCGCGCGTTGTCGTAGCTGATCGTCCGCAGCGCGTCGGGCAGCGCATGCCAGGCGCAGGCGGTGATTCCCTCGGCGGCTTCGGGCACCGGCTCCCCGCGCCGCGACTCGAACAGAAAGAAGTGGCAGAACTTGTGGATCGTCTTGCCGCGGAAGCGGAAGTACCAGTCGATCACCTTGATGGGGCCGTGGAGCACGAGCTCGTCGAGCCCGGTCTCCTCGGTCACCTCGCGGCGCGCGGCTTCGGCGGGCGGCTCGCCGGGCTCGAGATGCCCCTTGGGAAATCCCCAGTTGCGGTAGGAATCGCGAATCAGCAGAAACCGCGCGCCCTCGGATCCGCGGCGAAAGACGACGCCGCCGGCGCTGGTTTCGCGCTGCGCCCGAACCCGACTCTTGCGGCGGCGGCGAGTCACGGTCTGGGAAGCTACAGCGCTCCAGAGACGGTCACTAGAAGCGGCCGGAACGCCACGGCGCCACCGCGGTCGACCGACCCGGTGGCGCCGTGACTCTGCCGACAACCGCCCGGTTTAGGCGGCGAAGCTCGCGAGCGCCTTGCCGACGTCGCCGTCGCGCAGCCGCTTGAGCGCGCGGTCGCGCAGCTGCCGGACCCGCTCGCGCGTGACGCCCAGCATGCCGCCGATCTCCTCGAGCGTGTGTTCGCGGCCGCCGTCGAGGCCGAAGTACAGCCGCAGCACCTTCGCGTCGCGCCGCTGCAGCGTGCCCAGCGCCTGCTCGATCTCGTCCGAGAGGAACCGGTCCATCGCCTGGTCCTCGGTGTCGGGCAGGTCTTCGGCGATGAAGCGCTCG
>JBOHSP010000422.1:0-5922 GCA_050733275.1 Gemmatimonadales bacterium | reverse complement strand
TGGCGCGCATCGTCGCCGGCATCGCGGTGTTTCTCGCAATTCCTCGCGGCTCGAGCGCGCAACTACCCGCGTCGCTCGAGGGCGCCGGCAGCCGGGGCTGGGCCGACGATCCCCCCGTTCTGTCCACGCTGGTGCAGTTCGCCCGCCAGGAGAGCGCCCTGCGCGTCGCCGTGGAGCGCTACACGCTCGACCAGGCAGCGATCCGGCGCCGCTACGACGTCGCATACTCGCCCGTGCGCCGCGAGCGCCTCCGCAGCTTCTATCATGGCTGGCAGGAGCAGCTCGCGGCGCTCGACTTCGACGCGCTGAACCTCGAGGGCCAGATCGACTACATCCTCCTCCGCAACCGCATCACGTTCGAGCAGGCCATGCTGCGCCTCCGCGAGGAGCGGTGGCGCGAGATCGCGCCGCTGGTCCCCTTCGCCGATCGGCTTCGCGCCCTTCAGGAAGCCCGATACGACCGCCAGCGCGCCGATCCGCGGGAAACGGCCGGTACGCTGGACCAGGTTGCCGAGCAGGTGGAACAGCTCACGCGCGAGCTGATCGATGCGGCGCGCAAGAGCGGCGGGACGGTCTCGCGCTCCGGCGTCACGCCTGGCATCGCCTTCCGCGCTGCCGACCACGTCGATCACCTCAAGGCCGTCGTGGGAGACTTCAACACGTTCTACAACGGATACGATCCCATCTACACGTGGTGGTGCGCGGTCCCGTACGGACGGCTCGAAACAGCGCTCACCGCGTACGCCGCCGCACTGCGCGAGCACCTCGTCGGGATTCATCCCGACGAACCGGCGCCGATCGTGGGCGATCCGGTCCTGGCCGAGGGGCTGCGGGCGCATCTCGCGGTGGAGATGATTCCCTACAGTGCCGAGGAGCTCATCGACATCGGATGGAAGGAGTTCGCGTGGGTCGAGAACCAGTTCAAGATCGTCTCGCGCAGCATGGGACTGGGGGACGACTGGAAGGCGGCGCTCGAGCACGTGAAGACGCTGGCGCCGCCGCCGGGCGAAAACCCGTGGGCGATCCTGGAAATCGCCCGCTACTCCAAGGAGTTCATCGACGGCTTGGACGCGGTGACGGTGCCGCCGCTCGCGGAAGAAGTCTGGCGTCTCGCGATGCAGACGCCGGAGCGACAGCTCCAGAATCCGTTCTTCTCCGGGGGCGAGGTGACGCGGGTGTCCTACCCCACGTCGGAGATGAGCCACGACGACAAGTTGATGAGCATGCGGGGGAATACGCCGCCGTTCAACTTCGCGACCGTGCACCACGAGCTGATCCCGGGCCATCACCTGCAGGCCACGATGTCGCGACGGTTCAACCCGCACCGCAGCGAGATCGCCGGGACGCCGTTCTGGGGTGAGGGGTGGGCGCTGTACTGGGAGTTGTTGCTGTGGGACCGGGACTTTCCGCGGACCGACGCCGAGCGAATCGGGATGCTGTTCTGGCGCCTGCACCGCGCGGCCCGGATCGTCTTCTCGCTCAACTTTCAGCTGGGAAAATGGACGCCGCAGCAGGCGGTGGATTTCCTGGTGGACCGTGTGGGTCACGAGCGCGCCAACGCGGAAGCGGAGGTGCGCCGGTCCGTGGACGTCGCACCGCTGTACCAGGTGGCGTACCTCATCGGGGGACTCCAGTTTCGGGCGCTGTACAAGGAGCTGGTGGAGTCGGGCAAGATGACGGCGCGGGAGTACCACGACGCGGTGTTGCGGGGCGGGCGGATGCCGGTCGAGATGGTGCGGGCGCGCCTCACCGGCCGGCGGTTGACGCGGGACTACCGGACCGAGTGGCGGTTCTACAACAGATGAAGCCACCGGCCGGAGTCATGCGAACCCTCCGACCTGCCGCGACCATGATCCTGATCTCCTGCGCGGCCTGTGCGAGCGGCGACGGCGCCGCGCGAGGCACGGTGCGCCGCGAACCGTTCGGCGCCACGGATCGCGGAGATACCGCGAGTCTCTACACCGTGACGAACGCGCGCGGCATGGAGGTCCGCGTCACGGACTACGGCGGCATCATCGTGTCGCTCCATGTCCCCGACAAGAACGGACGGTTGGGCGACGTGGTGCTGGGCTACGACTCCCTGGCCGGCTACCTGCGCGCGTCACCCTACTTCGGCGCGATCATCGGGCGCTACGGCAATCGCATCGCCAACGGCCGGTTCACCCTGGATGGGCGAACGTACACGCTCGCCACGAACAACGGCCCCAATCATCTCCATGGCGGGCTGCGGGGCTTCGACAAGGTCCTGTGGCAGGCCGAGCCGTTCCAGCGCGGGGATAGCACCGGTCTGGTATTCCGGTATACCAGCCCCGATGGCGAAGAGGGGTATCCGGGCACACTGCGCGTGATGGTGACCTACACGTTGACGGACGACAACGCGCTGACCTTCGATTATCACGCCACCACCGATCGCGCCACCCCGGTGAATCTCACGCAGCACAGCTATTTCAACCTGGCCGGGGACGGCTCGGGCGACATCCTGGGGCACGTGGTGACGCTGAACGCCGACCGATTCACGCCGGTCGACTCCACATTGATCCCCACCGGCGAGCTCCGGAGCGTCGCGGGCACGCCGCTCGACTTCCGGACGCCCACGCCCATCGGCGCGCGGATCCGACAAAACGATCCACAGCTACGCTATGGGCAGGGGTACGACCACAACATCGTGTTGATCAAGGCGAGCCAGGACACGAATGCGACCTTCGCGGCACGCGTGTACCAGCCCACGACCGGGCGGGTGATGGAGATCTACACCACCGAGCCGGGGCTGCAGTTCTACACCGGCAACTTCCTGGACGGGACGCTGCGGGGAAAGGGCGGCGTGATCTACGGGCACCGATACGGGTTCTGCATGGAAACGCAGCACTTCCCGGACTCCCCGAACCAACCGGGCTTTCCGTCTACCATTCTGCGCCCCGGAGAGACGTACCGCTCGCGAACTATCTACCGGTTCGCGGTGCGGCCCTGAGCAGTTGCAGCCGATCGTCGTTCCGCGCGGGCTCACGTCCTCGAATCGCAAGCCCTCGAGGTTGCGGTAGAGGCGATCGGCGGAGAGAATAGCAAGATGCGCGTGTCCGTAAGTCTTGGCGTGGCGTGTGCCGTCCTGGCGCTGGCATGCGGCACGGAGCCCGTGGACCAGCAGGCCCTGCTGACGGCGCGCGACCTCGGCCTCAGCGATTTGCAACAGGGTCGTCTCGTCCAGGCGGAAGCGCAATTCAAGACGGTCGTGTCGCTCGCGCCGCGCGACCCGCTGGGCTACGCGAACCTCGGCCTCACCTACCTCCAGGCCGGACGGTTCGACGAGGCCGAGCCGCCGCTGCGCCGCGCGCAGCGGCTCGATCCGCAGAACGCCGACGTCGCGCTCATCATGGCCAGGTTGTACGCGCTCACCGACCGCGTGGCCGAAGCCCGCGAGACGCTCATCGCGCTGGGCCGCAACGCGAGGGCAGCCTACGCACTCGCCGAGCTCGAGCGCGAGACCGCCGAGGGCGGCGCGGCGTCACCGGCGTACGCCCAGCGGCTGCGTGACGCGCTCGCGCTCGCGCCCGCCAACCTTGCCATCCGGCTGCGGCTCGTGGACGCGCTGATGCGCCGACATCAGACCGACAGCGTGGTCCGCCACCTGGAAGCAGTGCGGCGGCTGCGGCCCGAGCCGCCCGCCGAAGCGCGGCCGCATCTCGCGGCGGCGCTGCGCCACCTGCGGGCGGGCAACCTGGTCCCGGCGCGGGAATCGCTCGACCGATTCCTGCGACTGATGGACGTCACGGCGCCCTACCAGGCGGCCCTCGCCGAGGTGCAGTGGACGGAGGGGCCGCTCGTGGGCCGGCCCGTGCTGTCGTTCGCCCCGCAGTCGGTGATCACGATGCGCGGCATCATTCCCGCGAGCCGCCGGACCGAGGTGCAGTTCGTGGACGTGACCGCCGAGGCGGGACTGATGGAGGCGGCCGGGGCGTCCGCGCCGCCCACGGCGCTCGCGATGGGCGATTACGACGGCGACGGCGAGGACAATCTGCTGGTCGTCACGCCGCAGGCGCTGCGGTTGTACAACGTCCGTGGCGGGTTCCTGGCCGACGTGACGGCGCGCATGTCCCTCCCGGGGGCGCTCTCACCCGGCGCCGCCGCCGCGACGTTCGCCGACTACGACAACGACGGCTGGCTGGACCTGTTCGCCATCGGGGCGAATGGTCGCGGTCATCTGCTGCGCAACGTGGACGGCCGGCGCTTCGAGGACGTTACGGCGGCGGCGGGTGTCGGGGAGGTGGGCGCGGACGCGCACCAGGCGCTGTTCGCCGATCTGGATCACGACGGCGATCTCGATCTGCTGCTCGTCGGGGGCGCCTCACCCCGACTGCTGCGCAACAATCTCGACGGCACGTTCAGTGACGTCCCACGCGCCGCCGGTCTCGCCGGGGCGGGCGGCGCGGGCGGCGCGGCGGCCGCGGCGTTCGCGGATTTCGACGGCGATGGACGCGTGGACGTCGTCCTGGCGGGCGAGGCCGGCCCGGTGCTGTTGCGCGGCAACAGCGTGGAGGGTTTCCAGGACGTCACGGCCGCGAGCGGGCTGGCCGGCGCGCCGGGCGCCGCGGCAGTCGCGGTGGGCGATTACAACAACGATGGCGCGCTCGATCTCGTGCTTGTGGGCGCGGAGACCGCGCTGTGGCGCAACGAGGGGGACGGCCGCTTCACGGCGGATCGCCGCCACCCCGCGCCCGGCGCCGCCCGCCCCGACGGGGGCGCATTCTTCGACTACGACAACGATGGCTGGCTCGACCTGATCGTGGCCGGGAGCCGCGGCCTGCGGCTGTACCGGAACGATGGCGCGGGGCGGTTCACCGATCGCAGCGATGTGCTTCCCGACCGCCCCACCGACGCCGCCGCCGTGACCGGCCTCCTCATCACCGATATCGATGCGGACGGCGACCGCGACCTGCTGACCGGCGACGCCGCGGGGGCGCACCTGCTGCGCAACGACGGCGGCAACGCCCGCCTGGCGATGCAGGTGCAGCTCGTGGCCCTGCGGACCGGGAGCGGCAAGAACAACAACTTCGGCATCGGCGCCCGGCTCGAGGTGCGCGCGGGCGAGCTGTATCAGACGCGCGTCGTGACCGACCGCGTCACGCACTTCGGACTCGGCTCGCACCTCAAGGCCGACGTGCTGCGCGTGCAGTGGCCCAATGGCGTGCCGCAGACCGTGTACTTCCCCGGGACGGACGAGGACGTGCTGGAGCTGGAGCTGCTCAAGGGCTCGTGCGCCTTCCTTTATACGTGGGATGGCACGCGGTTCCGCTTCGTCACGGACGTGATGTGGCGGTCGGCGCTCGGGATGCCGATGGGGATCATGGGCGGGAAACCGGAAACGGGAGGCGGGACAGGGGAGACCATGACCTATGCGCCGGCCGGCGCGTCGCAGGAGTACCTGCGGATCCCTGGTGATGCCCTGCGGCCGCGCGATGGCTCGTACATCCTCCAGGTGACCGAGGAGCTCTGGGAAACGGCGTACGTGGACGAGATCCGGCTGCTCGCCGTCGATCACCCCGATTCGGTCGCGGTGTTCGTGGACGAGCGGTTCGTGCCGCCGGGCCCCGTGGACCTGCGGATCTACCAGACCGTGCGGCCCCGGCCGCCGCGCTCGGCGGTGGACGAGCGCGGCGCCAACGTCCTGCCCGCCCTGCGCGAGCGCGACGACGTCTACGTGTCGAACCTGCGGCCCGAGCGCTACCAGGGGGTGGTCGAGCCGCACGATCTCATCCTCGATCTGGGCGAGGACGCCGGGCGGCAGGGCAGCGTGCTGGTGCTGCGCGGCTGGATCTATCCCACCGACGCGAGCATCAACGTCGCGCTGTCGCAGCAGACCGATCTCGCGGTCCAGTTGCCGTCGCTCGAGGTGCGGGACGCACGGGGGCGCTGGACGACGGCCATCCC
>JBOHSP010000421.1:0-5948 GCA_050733275.1 Gemmatimonadales bacterium | reverse complement strand
AACGACTCGCCCGCACGTACTGCTCCGCCTGCCACGCGTTTCCCGCGCCCGAGCTCCTCGACAAGAGCACGTGGCGAGCCGGTGTCCTCCCGCAGATGGCGCGCCGCCTGGGCGCGGGGACGCCGTTGCTGAGCGATCCGACTCCCCATCCGCACATGACCGTGCTCACCGAGGCGGTGTCCGAGCGCGATTGGGAAGCGATTGAGCGGTACTATCTCGAGCAGAGCCCTGACACCCTTCCGCCGCAGCGCCTGCCGGCGCCGCCCCAGGTGGATCCGGGGTTCTTCCGGACCGGGCCGTTCGTCCCGCGGGCCCCCGGCGCCGCGATCATCACCGTGTTGGAAACCGATTCGACCCATAATCGAATCTTTGTCGGTGAGGCGGGGAGTCGCCGGCTCCTGGTTTTCGATTGGAGTCGCCGCCTGCTCGCGTCCCTCGCCCTGGGCAGCCCTGCGACCGACGTGATCGCGCGGGATGAAGACGTCCTCGTGCTCGAATCCGGCATCCTCCACCCCAATGATGAGCCCCGCGGGCGGCTCGCGCG
Source organism: Gemmatimonadales bacterium (assembly GCA_050733275.1). GTDB lineage: Bacteria > Gemmatimonadota > Gemmatimonadetes > Gemmatimonadales > GWC2-71-9 > 20CM-2-65-7. The sequence continues at coordinate 5,404 of JBOHSP010000421.1, read as the reverse complement.
GTATCGGGTGGGTCGCGATTCGCTGGAGTTTCGTGAGGTGCTGATCGACTCGCTGCTCCGCCCGGTCTTCGTCGCGCAGGCCGACTTCGATGCGGACGGCCGCGTCGAGTTTCTGATCTGTGAGTACGGCGACAACCGTGGGCGCCTGGCGCTGTATCGCGAGCGGGGCTCAGGCTACACGCGCGTGGTCCTGGACGCGAGCCCCGGCGCGATCCGGTTCGAAATCCGGGACCTGACCGCGGACGGGCATCCGGACGTCGTGGCGTTGTTCGCGCAGGGTGATGAGCGCATCGTGTTATTCGTCAATGACGGGCACGGAGGGTTTGCGGAGGAGCCCCGCGTGCTCGCCCGATTCCCGCCCGTGTACGGGTCGATGCACTTTTCCATGCACGATTTCAACGGCGACGGACGTCGCGATATCCTCTACGTAAACGGCGACAACTTCGATTTGTCGCGCGTGCTCAAGCCGTATCACGGCATCCGGATCCTCGAGAACGACGGCAACGACCGCTTCGTCGAACGCTACTTTTTCCCGGTGTACGGAGCGGCCCGGGCGGAGGCGGCGGATTTCGATCGCGACGGTGATCCCGATATCGTGATCACCAGCAACTTCGCCGACGCCGATCGCCACCCCGAGCGCGGGATCATGTTCCTGGAGCATACCGGCCCATACCAGTTCGCCCCGTACGCGTTCAGCATCGCGGCCCGCAATCGCTGGAATGTGATGACCACGGGCGATCTGAATCGGGACGGGTGGCTGGATGTGATCGTTGGCGCCATGGATCTGGAGAGCATCGCGAACATTCAGCGGCGCCGGCCCCCCGAGGCATCGGACGACAACAACGTCCCGCTGCTGTGGTTTGAAAACCGCATGCAGGGGAGGGCGGGCGCACCCCGTTAGGAGGCCGTTCTCTATGCCGTGCGGTGCCGACCACCCCCTGCGATTTCGCGCCACGGGCCTGCTGCTTCGCGGTGCGCTGCTCTGCGCCGCGGGATGTACGCCGCCGCCCACCCTGCGCGACCTCGAGCCCAAGGCCGATCTGACCGTGCCGACGCGGGTCGGCGACTATCGCCTCACGGAGCGGGACACGATCGCGCAGGAGCACGGGGGCGGGCATGTGTATCGATTCAGCGACGGCTCGGCGACCAGGCTGACGGTGTTCGTGTATCGCATCCCGGCCGACGTCCAGGAAGGTCCGGACTCGGCGGCGTGGGTGCATCGCGAGAGCGAAAAATTCACCCGCGTCCTGCCGATCCAGGTTGAGCGGGGCGTGTACGAAGCGTACGAGGTTGCCTTCGCGCATGCGGAACCGGACGTGCGCGGTGCGGATACCATCCCGGGCCATGTCGTGGGTGCCGGCACCCGGCGCGGCGGCGAGGTGTTCGTCGAGCTGCAGTACCTCTATCTGGTACGGGGCCGCTTCGTCAAAGTGCGCGCGACCATACCGAGCGACCGCTGGCAGGAGACCACGGTCCCCAACTTTGCGAAAGCGCTCGTCGGGTCGATCGCGCCCAGATGAGGCGCCGCCCGGCGCCGACGCGAGCGGAGGTCCTCGCCGCCGCCGGGCGTACCGTCCCGGACGTCATCGCACCGCGGCTCGCCGTGCTGTTCTGCGGGATCAACCCCGGCCTCTACTCCGGCGCGACGGGCCATCACTTCGCCCGGCCGGGGAACCGCTTCTGGAAGACGCTGCACCTCGCGGGCTTCATCGAGCGCGTGCTCGCGCCCTGGGAGGAGCGCCTGCTCCTGGCGCGGGAGTGCGGCATCACGAACCTGGTGGCGCGCGCCACGGCGAGGGCCGCCGAGCTCTCGGCGGCCGAGCTGGTCGCCGGGCGGCGGCGGCTCGAGCGGAAGGTGCGGCGCTACGCGCCACGCTGGGTCGCGGTCGTCGGGATCGGCGCCTACCGCACCGCATTCGGCCGGCCCCGCGCCACCGTCGGACGCCAGCCCGAGCGCCTCGGCCCTGCGGGGCTGTGGCTGCTGCCCCAGCCCAGCGGTCTGAACGCCAATCATCAACTGCCGGAGCTTGTGGCGGCGTTCAGGACGCTGCATATCACGGTGGCCAAGCACACCCGCTGACCGCACAGCCATCAACCCGGAGGCCGTCCTGCCGCTCGAAACGCCGCGGTTGACCATGTTGCCGTGCGCGCCCGCGCAGCTCGTGGCGCTCATCGAGCAGCCGGAGCGGGTGAGTGAGTTGTCGGGCTTTCCGCTGGCCCCGGGGCTCCGCGAGTTTTACGGATCGAGCTACCTGTCGCCGCCGTGGCTGGCGGCGCTGCGGGAGGCGGCGGAGCCGGATCCGTGGCGCTACGGCTTCTTCCTGGTCGAGCGCGACGAGAGCCTGGTGATCGGCGTGGCCGGGTTCAAGGGCCCGCCCGACGCGAGCGGGATCGTCGAGATCGCCTACGGAATCGTTCCGGATCACGAGGGGCGCGGCTACGCCACCGAAGCCGCCGAGGCGCTGGTGCACTTCGCGCTGGCGCGCGAGGAGGTGCGCCTGGTGCGGGCCCACACGCTGCCGGAGGCGAATGCGTCCACGCGCGTGCTCGAGAAGTGTGGCTTCCGTTCCGTCGGCACGGTGAGCGATCCGGAGGACGGTCCGGTGTGGCGGTGGGAGCGCGCGCGCTGATTTGCGCATCGGGCGATTCGCCCGCAGGTTAGGCGAAGTCATGCGATCCGCGCTTCTCCATCTCGCTTTCCTCGCGATGCTCGCGGCGCCGCGCGCGGCGGCCCAGCAGCGGCCCGCGCCCGAGCTGCTCGTGCGCATCGACGACATCGGGATGAACCACTCCGTCAATCTCGCCCTTGCCCGGCTGGCGGCGACGGGGATGCCGCTCTCGGCGTCCGTGATGTTCGCGTGCCCGTGGTACCAGGAAGCGGTCGCGATTCTCCGGCAGAACCCGCAGATCTCGGTCGGCGTCCACCTCGTGCTCAATTCGGAGTGGCAGGGCTACCGCTGGGGGCCGGTGCTCGGCAAGGACGCCGTGCCGTCGCTCGTGGACCCGGACGGCTACTTCCTGCCCTCGACCGACGCGTTCCTGTCGCACCGCTTCGATCTGGGCGAGGTGGAGCGCGAACTCTCGGCGCAGATCGAGCGCGCGCTGCGGTCCGGTCTCACGATCGATTACGTGGATCACCATATGGGCACCGCCGGGGCGACCCCGGAGCTCCGCGCCGTGCTCGAGCGGGTGGCCGAGAAGTACGGCGTCGGCATTTCGCGCTACTTCGGCGAGGAATACCACAGCATGTTCTCCGTGCCGATCGCGGAGAAAGACTCGGCGTTTCGCGCGCTCGTCGGGGGGCTCGCGCGCGGCCCCGTGCATCTCGTCGTCGTGCACGCCGCGGAGGCGACGCCGGAGATGAACCTCGTGGACATGAACAATCCCAACCAGAACACCGCGGCCGGCGAGCCGCTGATGCCGCGGCACCGGCAGACGGAGCTCGAGATGCTGCTCGCCTTCGCGCGCGATCGCGCGAACGCCGGCGTGCGGCTCGTGACCTACGCCGACCTCATGGCGCGCGTGGGACGCGCGGGCATGCGGCGGCCGGCGCCCCAGTGAGTCCGCTGCTGCAGGTGGCGCCGCCGCGCGGGCGGGACGTGGACCTGTCGCGGACCTACGACGCCGTTGTGGTAGGGTCGGGCGCCGCCGGCGGCATGGCCGCGCACGTCCTCACCGCCCACGGCCTGGAGGTGTTGCTGCTGGAGGCGGGGAAGCAGCTGCCCATCGAGCAGGAGCTGCGTTCGATGGAGTGGCCGTACGACCACCCGCGGCGCGGCGACCTGCCGCCGGGATCGCACGCGTTGTCGTTCAACGAATACACGATCCGCCGGCCGCCCTACGGGAAGGACTCCGCGGCCCGCCACGTCTACTCCTACGTCGGCGGATGGTCGGGCGGCGACTACGTGAAGAACATCCTGGTGGACGAGAAGGACCACCCCTACACCGGGACCCGCTATGCCTGGGTGCGAGCGCGCTGCCTGGGCGGAAAGACGACCATCTGGGGCCGCCTCGCGCTGCGGCTGTCGGACTACGACTTCAAGGCGAAATCCCACGACGGGTACGGCGAGGATTGGCCGATTTCCTACGCGGATCTCGCCCCCTACTACGACAACGTCGATCGCTACCTCGGCATTTCCGGCGTCACCGAAAACCTCCCCCACCTGCCCGACAGTCTGTTTCAGCGGCCCACGACGCTCAACTTCGGCGAGGTCCGGCTGCGCGAGCGCCTCACGCGCATGGGGCGGGTGCTCACGCCGTACCGTGCCGGCGTCACCACCGACGGTCTGCGGCACAACAAGTACCGGAGCAAATGTTATGGGCGCGGCGCGTGCTCGCGGCGGCCCGGCGGGTGCGACATTCACGCCGCGTTCGATTCGCCGACCGGGCTGATCTATCCCGCGATGGACACGGGCCGGCTCACCCTGCGCACCGATGCGATCGCGCACGAGGTGCTGGTCGATCCGCACACCGGCCGGGCCCGCGGCGTCGCGTTCCTCGACGCCCATAACCGCCGCAGCTACGAGGCGCGGGCGCGGGTAGTCGTGCTCGCCGCCTCGACGCTCGAGTCCGCGCGGCTGCTGCTGCTGTCGCGCTCGCGGCAGTATCCCACCGGCATCGGTAACTCGAGCGGCCACGTGGGGCACAACTTCTGCGAGCACGTCATGGGGCCGGGGGTCACGGGTCTCGTCAAGGAGCTGGTCGGCAAGCCGCATACGCTGGACGACGGGAGGCCGGGCGGGTTTTACATCCCCCGCTTCCGCAACCTCCAGGACCGGCAGCCCGGATTCATCCGGGGCTACGGGTTCGAGGGCGGCAGCGGGCATTCGATGTTTCCCGCGGGCACCGACGCGCCCGGCTTCGGCGCCGCCTTCAAGAAGACCGTCCGGGATCACGCCGGCGCGTTCATCAGCATGGGCGGCTTCGGCGAGGTGCTGCCGCGCTTCGAGAGCGCCGTGGATCTCGATCCCGACGTGAACGATCGCTGGGGCATTCCGGTGCTGCGGTTTCACTACGCGTTCGGCGACAACGAGCGCAAGATGTGCGAGGACATGGCGGCGAGCGCGCGGGAGATGTTCGAGGCAGCGGGGATCGAGATCGTGGGCGTCGATCGCACCATCCTCACCGAAGGGTGGTCGATTCACGAGCTCGGGACCGCCCGGATGGGCACCGATCCCAAGACGTCGGTGCTGAATCAATTCCAGCAGTCGCACGACGTGGCGAATCTCTTCGTGGTGGACGGGTCGAGCCACGTCAGCGCCTCGTGCCAGAACCCGACCTGGACGATCATGGCGCTGGCGTGGCGCTCCTGCGTCTACCTGGCGGACCAATTAAGGAAAGGGTCTCTATGACGCTGTCGCGCCGCGAGCTGATCGAAGCCACGGCGGCGGCGCTGGCCGCGCCG
>JBOHSP010000420.1:0-5827 GCA_050733275.1 Gemmatimonadales bacterium | reverse complement strand
GCGCCGCAGCCCCCACTCGGCGGCGGCGCGCACCTCCGGCGTCGCATCGTCGCTGCGGGCCAGCTCCAGCAGCTCGTCCAGCACGACGCGCTGCGCCACGCGCTGCAACGCCGCGTGCGTCGCGGCGGGCGGCGCGCCCCAGGTCCGGTCCACGACGCGGCCGACCACTTCGGTGAGCGTCGGCAAGGTCGCATCGCGGGCCGAGAACGCCACGATCCGCGCGGCGCGCTGCGGGTCCAGCAGGCCGCCGACGACCATCGCGGCCAGGGTGCGCGCGATGCCGATCTGATCGAACGCCGGTCCCGCCGCCGACGCGAAGCTGCGGCTGTCGGACTCGTAGCCGGCCGGTCGCGGTGCGAGCTGGCGCAGGATCCGCTCGGGCACGGCCAGCTCGGCGGGCTCGATGGCGTCGAGCACCGCCTCGAGCGCGCGGCGCTGCGCCGCGGCGGGGAGGATGCGCGTCGGGGCGCCGCTGTCGCCCCGCAGCGCGTAGCGATATTCCATGCCGCCGACTGTCTTGATCGCGCCGGCGAGCGTGAAGCGGTGGTTGAGGTAGACCGTCGCAAAGCGGCGGTTGAGCAGCGCCATCGGCTCGCCCGGTGCGATCGCCTGCTCGTCGAAGCGCTCCATCAGAAAGCGCCGCACCCCGCGCATCCGCGCCAGCTCGGCCGTCATCTCGCTGCCGTTCACCCACGTGGTGGCGACCGGGTAGGAGCCGGCCGGCGACTCGTCGGGGTTGGTGATGAACCGCAGGCCGCGCGCGATCCCTTCCCGCGCGATCGCCTCGAGCTCGGCCGCTTCGCGCTCGGCGGGAAACTCGCTGTAGCCCCAACGAATGGCGAGGGAGTCCCATGCGCCCGGCCCGTTCCGGTAGGCATCTGTGAGATTCAGCGTGCCGTTGCTCAGCGTGATCAGCGGCGCGGGATAGTCCATCACCGACGCGCGGCCGTAGCTCACGGCGACGAAGTTGTGCGCCAGCCCCAGCGTGTGGCCGACCTCGTGCGCCGCGTGCTGCCGGCGCCGCGCCATCGCGAACGCCTCGGCGCTCACGTCCGCCGCCGGCGCGAGCGACACGAGCCACGGATCGAAACCCTCCGCGACGCCGAGCGCGGGCACCGTGCCGGCGTAGATGTCGAAATCGGGGATCGAGCGGTGCGAATCCATCCGCACCGCGGCCTTGATGATCTCGCCGCTGCGCGGATCGACGAACGTCGGCCCGATGGACGACGACGCCTCGCTGCGGTGCACCCACTGGATCACGTTGTAGCGCGCATCCAGCGGGTCCATGTCCGGCGGCATGTCCTCGACGCGGAACGCGTTGCGGAACCCCGCGGCCTCGAACACCCGGCTCCACCAGCCGGCGCCTTGCTTGAATGCCGTGCGGTAGGGCTCGGGGACCCCGGGATCGAGATAATAGATGATGGGGCGCACGGGCTCGGACATCGCGGCGGAGGGGTCGCGCTTCTGCAGGCGGTGGCGCACCGCCCAGCGGGTCACGACGTCGCGCGTGAACGGCTGCGCGAAGTCGTAGGAGCGCACGGAGAAGAACCCCATCCGGGGATCGAAGCGGCGCGGGCGGAAGCCCGGCGGCGGCAGCCGCACCAGCGACAGGTGATGGCGCAGCGTGAGCGCGCGCGCATCGGGCGCGTGGCGCCGAGCCGACGGGCCGGGGTTGTCGCTCGTGAACGTGAGCGACGCCTCGATCTCCGTGTTGTCGGGGAACGCCCTGGTGCGGGGCAGATACACCGCGCTCGTCTCGCGGTCGAGCGAGAACCCGCCCTGCTCGCCGCGGCGCAGCGCGGCGCGCACGTCGGTGATGTCGCTGAGCACGTAGCCCGTCACGTCCACGAGCAGCCGGTCGTCCTCCTCGGCCACGATCTCCCACGCCGCGACGGTCGAGACGGGAAACGACTCGCGCACCGAGCGGGCCAGCGCCTCGTTGTCCGTCACGGCATGGAAGCGCGGGTTCTGCAGCACGAGGCGCACGCGCGGGCCGACGCGCTCGAGGCGCGCGATCTCCTCGTCGCCGATCGCGCCGCGATCCAGGCCGAGGAAATCGGCGTCGCCCAGGCCGGTCGCGAGCGACGACAGATACAGGAAGTCCTCGCCGAGCCGGCCCGCGGGCACCTCGAGCAGCAGGCGGCCCGTGGCGGCGTCCCAGTACAGCGGGAAATAGCCGTCGCGCTTCTCGAAGCTGCGGGTGTACGCGGTGATCGTCTGCTGGGCCCAGAGGGCGGGCTGCGTGAACGCAACAACGGTAAGGAGCAGGGCAATTCGGAGCATACCACAGACTCGCGTGGGTGAGCTGAAAACGTGCCGCCGGATCCAGGCGAGGGGAAGAGGGAGCCTCCCGCAGCGGCCCGCGGCGCGACAGATTCATGCGGCCCTTCTCGAGGCGAACCGAAATGAAACAGCTGCTCTCCCTCCTGCTGGCCCTGCAGGCGCCGTCCGCCCCGCAGCGGCCCATGGACTACGCGGACCTGTTCCGCCACCCCGCACTCGGGGGCGCGGAGCTGTCGCCCGACGGCCGCTGGGTCGTGTACGAGGTCTCGCGCGTGCGGTTCCCCGACTGGGACCGGCGCACCGACATCTACCTCGTGTCCGCGGACGGCCGCACCACGCGGCAGCTCACCTACACCGACGATCAGGACGAGGTGGGAGCGCGCTGGCGGCCGCGAGTCGGGGGGCTGATCGGGTTCACGTCCACGCGCGAGGGCAAGAAGCGCCAGCTCTTCCTCATCGATCCGTCGGGCGGCGAGGCGCGGCGCGTCACCAGCGCCGAGGAGGGCATCGCGGGGTGGGCGTGGAGCGACGACGGGCAGGAGCTCGCGTACGTGGCGGGCCCCGAGGGCAAGCGTCAGGTGTGGGTGCTCGCGGGCGACGGCAGCGGCGCACCGCGCCAGCTCACCAAGCATGCGACGGGCGTCGAGAGCATCGCGTGGAGCCGCGACGGTCGCCGCGTCCTGTTCACCGCGCCCGGCCAGCCCGACTCGACCCGGCGCCGCCGCATCAAGGAGAAGTTCGACGTGCGCGTGCTGGACGAGCCGGAACCGCCCGAGCACCTCTGGGCGGTGGACGTGGCCACGCAGGCGGAGCGCCGGCTCACGCAGGGCGATTTCAGCGTGCTCAGCGGCGGGTTCGGGGGCGGCCTGGAGCGCTCGCGCGACGGCCGCTGGGCGGCGTTCCGGGGGCGCCCGCTGGATCGCTACGCCGACAACCGCTCGTACGAAGTCTACCTGCTGAACCTCGAGACGGGCGCCGTGGAGCAGCTCACCGACAACTTCCTGGGCGAGAGGGACCTTTCGTTCTCACCCGACTCGCGGCTGATCGCGCTCAGCGCCGACCGCGAGTACCGCTACGGCAACCTGAACCGCGTGTACGTGCGCGCGGTGACCGGCGGACCGTGGCGCCAGCTTGGGAAGGACGATCACCGGGACGTGGGGATCGACTTCTGGAGCCGGGACGGACGCACGATCTACTTCAACGGTGACGAAGGGGTGAACGCGGACGTGTACGCGCTCGACGTCGCGAGCGGCCGGGTCCGGCCCGTGACGCGCGTGGTCGGCGTGCTCGCCGCGGAGCGGGCCGAGGAGCAGGAGGTCGCGCTGCTGCGCTACTCCGACCCCGACTCGCCCGCCGAGCTGTTTCTCGCGCCGCTGGCGCAGCTCGGGCGCCGCGAGCGCTGGACCCGGCTCACGCGGCAGCAGACCTGGACGGATTCCGTCGCGCTGGGGCGCTACCGCACGCTGCGGTGGAAGGGCAGCGACGGCGCGACCGTCGAGGGCCTGCTGGTGCTCCCCGTGGGGTGGGACAGCACGCGGCGCTATCCGCTCATCGTGCAGCTCCACGGTGGCCCCGCGAGCGCCTACCAGAACGGATTCAGCGGGAGTTACGGGACGTACACGCACGTGCTCGCGGGGAAGGGCTACGCCGTGTTGCAGCCCAACTACCGCGGCTCGACGGGCTACGGCGAGGCGTTCCAGCGCGTGATCTCCGGCAACTACTTCGCGCTCGCCGCGGGCGACATCCTCGCCGGCGTGGACACGGTGATCGCGCTCGGCATCGCCCACCCCGATTCCCTCGGCGTGATGGGGTGGTCGGCCGGGGGGCACTGGTCGAACTGGCTGCTCGTCACCACCGATCGCTTCAAGGCGATCTCGAGCGGCGCCGGCGTGGCGAACTGGATCAGCCTCTACGCGCAGACCGACGTGCAGGCGACGCGCGAGTACTACCTGGGCGGCGACGCGGGGCCCGAGGCCGCGAACAAGCCGTGGGACAACTACGACCACTGGTGGGCGGAGTCCCCGCTGCGCTACATCGCGCGGGCCAAGACGCCCACGCTGCTGCACTCGGGCGAGCGCGACGAGCGCATCCCGATGGCGCAGAACCTCGAGCTCCACATGGCCCTGAAGCAGCGCGGCGTGCCGACGGAATTCATCGTGTATCCGAACCAGCCCCACGGGATCCGCGAGCCGCGCTACCAGCTCGTGAAGATGATGGCGGAGGTGGGCTGGTTCGAGAAGTGGATCCGCGGGCGGGAGACCTGGCTCTCCTGGGAACACCTGCTTGCGACTGCGGACGCCATCGCTGAAGGCAGCAGGGAGCAGGGAGCGCGGAGCGGGATGACGGTCACCAGCTCGGCGCCGGAATCTCCCTAGCAGAACGGGGCAGTGCAACGACTGGTCTTGAACGGCAGCGGGGATGGAATAGTTTCTCCGCCCATGCACACGACCATCTATCGTTTGTGCTTCCTCCTGGCGGCTGCTCCGCTCGCTCCCGCAGCGGTTTTCGCGCAGGCTCACGATCACGGTCCGCCCCATGACCTGGGCCGCGTCACGTTCCCGATCTCGTGCAGCGCCGAGGCGCAGCGCCGCTTCGACTATGCGATGGCGGTGCTGCACTCATTCTGGTGGGAGGAGGGGGACCGCGCCTTTGGCGCCGTGCTCGCCGCCGACTCGACCTGCGCCATGGCCTACTGGGGGCTGGCCCTCAATGCGTGGGGCAACCCGTTCGCCGGCGGCTCGCGCGGGGCGATGCAGCAGCGCGGCGCCGCGGCCGCGGAGCGGGGGCTCGCCATGGGCGCGCCCAGCCCGCGCGAGCGCGGCTTCCTCGCCGCGGCCGTCGCGTTGTACCGCGACTACGCCACGGTGCCGAACCAGCGCCGGCTCCAGGCCTACGCCGACACGCTGGCGCGGCTGTACCAACGCTTCCCCGACGATCCCGAAGTGGCCATCTACCACGCGCTCGGGCTGATCGCGACTGCCTTGCGGACCGACACGACGTTCGCGAACCAGAAGCGCGCCGCCGCGATCCTGAACCCGCTGTTCGTGCGCTTCCCCGGCCACCCGGGGCTCGCCCACTACATCATCCACGCCAACGATTCGCCCGGCCTCGCGTATCTCGGGCTGAACGCCGCGCGGCGCTACGCGCAGATCGCGCCGGCCGCCCCGCACGCGCAGCATATGCCGTCGCACATCTTCGTGCGCCGCGGCCTCTGGGACGAGACGATCGCCGCCAACCAGCGTTCGTTCGACGCCGGCGTGACCTACGCGCGCGCGCAGGGCCGGCCAGTCGTGCCCGAGCAGTATCACGCGCTCGATTACATGGTGTACGGCTACCTGCAGCAGGGCCGCGATTCGGCGGCGCGCGCGACGGTCGCCGGGGCGCTGGCGCTGACCGCGGCGCGCGCGACCGACGCGCTGCTCGCCAACTACAACCGCACCGCGATGGAAGCGCGCATCCCGCTGGAGCGGGGCGACTGGGCGGCCGCCGCCGCGCTGCCGGTGCGCTCCGGGCAGCCGGGGATCGGCGCGGCGCTGAGCCGGTT
>JBOHSP010000419.1:0-12780 GCA_050733275.1 Gemmatimonadales bacterium | reverse complement strand
TGATCTGGTTGCTGATCGTCGGCTCGGTGATGGGGGTGGGCGGGTTCTTCGCCTACCGCGAGGGGCTGATCTTCCGGCCCGACACGCTGGGCCCCGCCGACAGCGCGGCCGCCGCCGACAGCGCCGCGCGCAGCGACTCGCTGCTCGCCGCCGATAGCGCGAACCGACCGGGGGGCGGAGCCGCGGCGGACGGGATCGCCGATACCACGCGCACCGCGTTGCCGCCGAGCCAGATTGTGCCGCCCGGCACGCCCGGCCGGCTGGCGCTGCGCGGCGTGCCGCGGGGATCGCGCGTCACCATCAACGGGCAGCTCGTGCGGGGCACGGAGCTGGACCTGCCGCCCGGCCTGCACCGGCTCGTGATCCGCGCCGCCGGCTACCAGACGCTCGATCGGCCGGTCGCGATCACCCCGGGCCAGACGCTCACGATCGGCATCGACCTCCAGCCGTCGCAGCAAGAAGGCGACACGCGGCTCGGCCCCTGTGACCAGTTCGGGCCGGCCTACAATCAGGACAATCTCTGCTTCGACCGCCGCCCGGTGCCGCTGGCGCCGACGCGGATCCCGGTGGCGAGCGACGCTCCCGTGTTCCCGCGCCAGGCGATCCTGCTGATGAAGGTCTCGCGCGACGGCACGACGCTCGAAGCCCGCATCTACGCGCCCTCCAACGTGGACACCTTCAACAACGCAGCGCTCGACATGGCGCGCACCCTGCGATGGAATCCCGCGCAGAAGAACGGCGAGCCGGTCGAAGCGTGGGTGCAGTGGCCGTTCCAGCCCGTACGCCAGTAATCGATCCCACGGCCTTCATCGCGCCGGGCGCGGTCGTGCTCGGCGACGTGACGCTCGGCGCCCGCGCCAGCGTCTGGTACCAGGCCGTGCTGCGCGGCGACATGGCGCCGATCATCGTCGGCGCGGACTCCAACCTGCAGGACGCCACGATCGTGCACGTGGACGCGGGGAAGCCCGCCCGGATCGGCGCGCGCGTCGGCGTGGGGCACCGCGTGATCCTGCACGCCTGCACGGTCGAGGACGATTGCCTCATCGGCATGGGGAGCATCCTGCTCAATGACGTGCGCGTCGGCACGGGCAGCGTGGTCGCCGCGGGCGCCGTGCTGACCGAGGGTCTGATCGTGCCGCCGGGGTCGCTGGTGATGGGCCTGCCGGCCCGCGTCGTGCGCGCGGTGGACGACGCGCTGCGCGCCCGCATCCGCGGCACCTGGGAGCACTACGTCGCGGAGGCGGCGCGGCACCGCGCGGGGGCGTACCCCCGCGTTGGAACAACTTTGTGATGTGAATACCGAACCGTGACGCCACGGCGCGATTACTGCCCATCCTTGCCCGGGTTTAATGGCGGACCTACCTTGCCCCTCCGCGTCTCGTGTAGCTTTCCCGTAGAGGATGACCCAGCATGACCGCTTCGACGCCTAGCCTCGATCTCAGCGCCAACGCGCTCACGGTCCTCGAGCGCCGCTATCTCGTCAAGGACGACGAGGGACGGCCCGTGGAGCGGCCGGAGGACCTCTTCTGGCGCGTCGCCCGCACCGTCGCGGCTCCCGACCGCACGTACGGGGCGTCCCAGCGGGCGGTCGACAGCCTGGCCGAGACGTTTTTCGAGCTGATGGCCACGCGCGTGTGGATGCCCAACTCGCCGACGCTGATGAACGCCGGTCGGCCTCTCGGCCAGCTCTCGGCCTGCTTCGTGCTCCCGGTGGAGGACGCGCTCTCGAACGGCCGGTCAGGCATTTATGACACGCTGCGGGCCATGGCCCTGGTCCATCAGTCCGGCGGCGGAACGGGGTTCTCGTTCTCGCGGCTCCGCCCCAAGAACGACGTCGTGCGGTCCACGATGGGGGTCGCCTCCGGGCCGATATCGTTCATGAAGCTGTACGACGCCTCGACGGACGTGGTGAAACAAGGCGGCACCCGGCGCGGCGCCAATATGGGGATCTTGCGGGTCGATCACCCCGATATCCTGGAGTTCATCCACTGCAAGGACGATCTCACGCAGGTGACGAACTTCAACGTCTCGGTGGCGGTGACCGATGCCTTCATGGTGGCGCTCGAGGCGGGGAAGCCCTACGACTTGATCCACCCCCGGACGGGCAAGGTGGTCGGTCAACTCGACGCGCGCGACGTGTTCCGGCAGATCGTGCACGGCGCCTGGCAGACGGGCGAGCCGGGCGTGTTCTTCATCGACCGCGCCAACCACTACAACCCGGTCCCGCACCTGGGGAGTTACGAGGCGACGAACCCCTGCGGCGAGCAGCCCTTGCTCCCCTACGACGTCTGCAATCTGGGGTCGATCAACGTCGGGATGTTCGTGAAAGGTGGCGACGTCGATTGGGAGCGGTTGCGGACCGCCGTGCATGTCTGCACGCACTTCCTCGACAACGTCATCGACGCCAACAAGTATCCGCTGCCCGAGATCGACGACCTGGCACAGCGGATCCGGAGGATCGGCCTGGGGATCATGGGGTGGGCCGACCTGCTGGTGCGGCTCGGGATCCCCTACAACTCCGACGAGGGCGTGACGCTGGGCCGGCGGCTGATGCAGTTCGTGGACGAGGAGTCGAAGGTCGCCTCGGAGAAGCTGGCCGCCAAGCGCGGCGTGTTCGCGGAATGGGAGCGCTCGATCTGGGGCCCCGATGCGACCTGCGCGCGCGATGCCCGCGGCGAGCGCATCCGGCCGATGCGCCGGCTGCGCAACTGCAATCTCACCACGGTCGCCCCCACCGGCACGATTTCGATCATCGCCGGGTGTTCGTCCGGGATCGAGCCGCTGTTCGCCGTCGCGTTCATGCGCAATCAGGCGGGCGTCCTGATGCCCGACGTGAACGACGCCTTCGTGGCCATCGCGCGCCGCGAGGGGTGGTACTCCGAGGCGCTGATGCAGCAGATCGCCGAGGCGGGGCACATCCACTTCGACGCCGTGCCGGCGCAGTGGCAGCGCGTGTTCGTCACCGCGCACGACGTCACGCCGGAGTGGCACATCCAGATGCAGGCGGCGTTCCAGGAATTCACCGACTCGGCCATCTCCAAGACCTGCAACTTCGCGAATGCGGCCACCGAAGAGTACGTCGAGCAGATCTACCGCTACGCCTACACGCTGGGCTGCAAGGGCGTGACGGTGTACCGCGACGGCGCCCGCGAGAACCAGGTCCTGTCCACCGGCTCGACCGCCAAGAAGGTGCAGGGGGCAGGAGCGGGAGCGGGGGCGGGCGCGGGGGCGAATGGCATGGCGGAGGCTCTGGGGCGGATCGCCGAGCTCGAGACCGAGCTCGAGCGCACCCGCGCGCAGCTGCACGAGGTCGAGGCGGAAAACCTGCAGCGGCGCGCGAAGCGCTCGCGCCCCGATCTCCTCAAGGGCTCGACTCGCCGCGTCGAGACGCCGCTGGGCACGATGTACGTGACCATCACGGAGGACGACCGCGGGCAGCCGTTCGAGATCTTCCTGTCGCTCGGCAAGGCCGGTGGGGCGCTCATGGCCGACGTCGAAGCCGTGGGCCGCCTGATTTCTCTCGCGCTGCGCTCCGGAATCCCGATCAAGGAGATTTACCGGCAGCTGCGCGGCATCTCGTCGGACCGGGCCGTGGGCCTCGGGCCGAGCAAGGTGCTGTCCGTTCCCGACGCCATCGGGATCGCCATCGAGAAGTGGATGCAGGACAAGCAGGGCGTGCAGCAGGACCTGCTCGCCGCGTCCGCGCCCGGCGTCGCCGCGCCGGTGATCCCGGCCGAGGTCGTGCCCGGCGCGACCGGTGACGCCGGGCTCCGCGCCGCCCGCGTCCCCGAGGCCGGGTTCATCGGCGCCTGCCCCGACTGCGGCTCGCAACTCGCCTTCATCGAGGGCTGCGCCAAGTGCCACGTGTGCGGGTTCTCAGAATGCGGGTGATCCACGCCACGCAGCCGCCCTTCCCGGAGCGACCCCGGGCCGTGTGACATCAGTCACGACGCCGAGTGCCTGCCAGCGGTAGTCTAAGGTCCATGGAACAACTCCGCCCGCTCACGCCCACGCGCGTGCAGGTGAAGGGCTGGGCGCGTGTCGGCCCAGCTGGCGCGCACACGCTGCGGCGCGGCGCGTGGTATCCGGTGGTGCGCATCTCCTCGAGCAACATCGTGGTCCTCGACGTCAACCGGCACAACGTGCCCGTGGACCGCCGCTTTCTCGAGATCCGCTACCATCCGCCCGAGCGCTGGACCGTCGTTCAGTGCGAGCCGCGCCTCATGGAGCGGTTGGGTCGTATCTTCCCCCTCACCTACGCGGTGTGCCCGAGCTGCCGTCACCGCCAGGGCATCGAGGCGCGCGATCACGCGATGACGTGCGATCGCTGTCACAAGCGCGCCGATCTGGCGTGGGATGAGCTGTCCTGAAAACCAAAGACGGGGACCTGCACTACTAGACGCGCAGACGCAGCAGCGGCTTTGAGTCGACAGGCAAACGGGACAACCCTCGGAGGCGTTGTCCCGTTCCCTTTTGGACTGTTCACCGCGGTGCGTCTAGTCGTGCCCGTCCTGCAGCACGACAACCTGATCACCAATCGATACCGTCCCGTTCCCGACACCGAGGCAGTAAAAGCCCCGCATTCCCGCATCCAAAAATCTGAGACTGTCCTTCAGTACCTCAGGCTCCACCTGTTGTCCCAGTGCCCATCCCGTAAACGGCCGGCATGGCCGCGCGACGTCCAGCACGTTCAGCCGCACCCGCTCGCCCCCATCCGCGTCGACGATGGCCAGCCCGTGCTGCAGGTCCTCGAATGCGAACCGGCGTGTCGCCGCGATGATGATGTTCTCGCCCGCGCAGCCCACCGCGATCCGCTCGCCGAACCGCTCCCGCAGCGCCGCATAGTGCGACGTAAATCCGACGGACACGCCGTGCAGGCCGTCCTCGTTCTTGGTGGCGGGATGGGCGCGGTGATGCACGTCCACGATCCAGGCGTCGGCGTCGCGCGCCGCGCCGAGCACGCCATCCGGCGTGACCTGGAGGCGTGGGACGGCGAGCAGCGGGGCAGGGTCGTAGCGTCGCTGAGGCTTGTCGCCCGTTTTCAGCGACGCGCGCTGGATCTGCAGCCGGACAATCGTACCGATCGCGTGCATAACGCAATCTATGTGGATGTGCTACATTGGCCCGCCATGCCGCCTCTCCCTCCCCTGCGTTGGGCTCGGTGTCTGGACAACGCGGCCGACCTGCTGCGCCGCGGCGCCTGGTATCCTGTCCTCGAAGCATCGGTCGACGGCAGGATCGTGGTCGAATGCGGCCGGCGACCCGTGCGCCTCAGCCGCGGCGACGTGCAGATCCGCGTTACGCCTCCCGACCGCTGGAGCATCGTGGTGCGGACGGGCGTCCTCCGCCCGACCCTCGGGGGAGGGAACGACGTGGTCACCACGTACGCCGTCTGCCCGCACTGCCGTGAGCGCCAGGATTTCGCCGGCCGGCCGACGATGCTCCGCTGTACCCGCTGTACGCACGAGTCGCCCGTCGACTGGTCGGAAACGTGCTGACGGGTGTCGGTCGTCGGTCAGTGGTCGTGGCAAACACCCTGGAATGGACCATTGGCGCGGCCAGGATGTTTTTAGTATGTTAACTATCAACATGTTAACATCATCCCGATGACCGATAACCGACACCCGAGTACCGATCACCGCGAATCATGTCCGAGCGCGCCGAGCTGGCCCTGCAACTGACGGATGCTATCGCGGCAGCCCACCAGGCCGTGCAGCGGGCCGGCAACCGGGCGCTGCGGGCGTTCGGGCTGTCGCAGCGCGCCCACGCGGCCCTCGCCGCCGTGGACCAGGGCGGTCCCGACGGCGCGCGGCCCAGCGACGTGGCCCGCCAGCTCGACGTCTCCCGTGCCGCCGCCACGACGTTCATCCAGCGGCTCGAAACCAAGGGCCTGGTCGAGACCAACACGGACCCCGACGACGATCGCGGGGTGCGGGTGACCCTGACCCGCCATGGTCTCGAAGTGCTGCTGCGCGCGGGGCAACTCGAACGCCGCCTCGCCGCCCGCGCCATCGAGGGCATGCCGGCCTCCGCGCTGGCCCGCTCGATACACGTGCTGCACGACTTCCGCCGGCGACTCGATCAGAAACCGCTCGAGGTCATCCGCTGACATACAAATGTGCGCATTTTTATACAGGCGCGCGGAGCGACCCGCGGCCCTGCGTTCACCTCACGCACTGCATGAGGTGTCCGGGTTATCAACACCTCCGGTAACGCGTTAGTGAGGCTCATGCACGGTCTTTCATCGCGCGATGCGGGCCACAACGCCCGTGTCCCGCTTCGACCACTTTTCCACATCGCGCCTACCCAAGTGGATTGTGGAAAACCGGCAATGGCGGCCGCATGATCCGCCGCACCAAGATCGTCGCCACGCTTGGCCCGGTCACCGCGACGGAGCCGCAGATCGCCGCGCTGCTCGATGCCGGCGTCAACGTCGTTCGCATCAATGCGTCTCACGGGACGGCCAAGATCCGCGGCGCCTGGATCGCGGCCGCGCGCCGCGTCGCTGACGCCAAGGGTCTGCCCGTCGCGATCCTCCTCGACCTGCAGGGCCCGCGGATCCGGGTCGGCGCTCTTCCCGCGCCCCGGGAGCTGTCCCCGGGACAGGCGGTGGTGTTCGCGCCCGAGGCGCTGGCCCAGGGGGACGAGCTGCCGACGACGTACGACCGGCTCGCCGAAGACGCCCGCCCCGGCGCGCGGATTCTGCTCAACGACGGCCTGCTCTCCGTGGAGGTGACGGCGGTCGAGCCGCCGCGGGTGCGCGGCCGCGTCGTCGACGGCGGCATCCTGACCGCGCACAAGGGGATGAACCTCCCGGGTCTCCATGTCTCGGCACCGGCGCTCACCGACAAGGACCGGGAGGACGTCCGGGACGCCGTGGAGCGGGGGGTGGACTACCTGGCGCTGTCCTTCGTGCGGCGGGCCGTCGATCTCGCCGAGCTGCGGGCGCTCGTGCCGGAGGGGATCAAGCTCGTCGCCAAGATCGAGAAGGCGACGGCGCTCGAGGAGCTGGAGCCGATCGTGGCGGCGAGCGACGTGGTCATGGTCGCGCGCGGCGACCTCGGTGTGGAGCTGCCGTTCGAACAGGTGCCGCTGGTGCAGAAGCGGCTGATCAGCGAGGCGAACCGCCAGGGGAAGCCGGTCATCACGGCGACGCAGATGCTCGAGTCGATGGTCCATGCGCCGCGGCCGACGCGCGCGGAGGCCTCCGACGTGGCGAACGCCATCCTCGACGGCACCGACGCGGTGATGCTGTCGGCAGAGACGGCGGTCGGCCAGTTCCCGGTGGAGGCGGTCCGCGCGATGGACCGCATTATCCGGGAGATGGAGCGGCATCCGGCGCGCATGCGCGAGGAACGCCGGACCACCGCCGCGGCCGGCGTGAGCGTGGAGGACGCGATCGCCTGGGGTACATACGGCGTGGCCCGCATGCTGCAGACGCCGCTCATCGTCACGCTCACCCAAGGCGGCTTCACCGCGCGCAAGGTCGCGGCCCTGCGGCCCCCGGTGCCCATTCTCGCCGTCACCACCGAAGTGCTCACGTTCCGGCAGCTCGCCGTGGTCTGGGGGGTGCTGCCCGTGCTCGTCGATCGCGTGCCGGGGTACGACGCCATGCTGGCGGTCGTGCGCGATCTCATTCTCAAGCGGCAGTACGCCAAGCCGCACGACCGCATCGTGATGACGGCCGGCGTGCCCTGGGGCGTCTCGGGCAGCACGAATCTCATCAAGGTCGAGGAAGTGTGATGTGCGCGTGACGTTCCTCGGGACGGGAACGTCGTTCGGCGTGCCGCAGATCGGCTGCAGCTGCGCGACCTGCCGGTCCTCCGACCCCCGCGACCGCCGCACGCGCACGGCGGCGTTGATCGAGACCCGCGGCCGCCGCCTCCTCATCG
The DNA here is from genome assembly GCA_050733275.1 of Gemmatimonadales bacterium. Taxonomy (GTDB): domain Bacteria; phylum Gemmatimonadota; class Gemmatimonadetes; order Gemmatimonadales; family GWC2-71-9; genus 20CM-2-65-7. The sequence continues at coordinate 4,888 of JBOHSP010000419.1, read as the reverse complement.
ACACGCCGCCCGAGTTGCGGCTCCAGCTCGTCGCGGCGGGCGTCGATCACGTCGACGCAGTGCTGTTCACGCACGCCCACGCCGACCACGTGCACGGCATCGACGATTTGCGGGCGCTGTCGGTGCGCCAGGGGGCGGTACTGCCGGCGTACGGCTCGGCCGCGACGCTCGCCGAGCTGGCCGCCAAGTTTCCCTACATCTTCGATCCCGCGTTCGTCGTACACCCCGGGACCAGCACGCCGGAGCTTGCCCGCCACGCGGTGGAATCGGGGCGCGAGACGCTCGTCGCGGACGTCCCCGTGCTGCCCCTGGCGCTGCCGCACGGCGATCAGCAGGTCCTGGCGTATCGCATCGGTCCGGTCGCCTATCTCACCGATGTGAAGGCGATCCCCGACGCCGCCGCGGCATTGCTCGGCGGGCTCGAGGTGTTGATCGTCAACGCGCTGCTCACGCGGCCGCACCCGCTGCACCTGTCGATTCCGGAGGCCGTCGCCGCCGCGCGGCGCATCGGCGCGCGGCGCACGTTCTTCACGCATCTCACGCACGAGCGCACGCACGCGGCGCTGGCCGCCGAGTTGCCGGCCGGCATCGCGCCTGCGTACGACGGGCTGGTGATCGACGTGGCCGGCGTCTAGATTGCTCGCCGAGGAGGCGGTTGTATGCCCGGTGAGCTCCAGACGATCCTCACGCGATTCGATAATCCCGCCGTGCGGCAGAGCGCGGCGCTCGATGCCCTGGTGCGGGACGCCGTCTTCGGTGCGCCGGAGGTCCGCCGCCGCGCGCGCTGGCTGATCTGGGAAATCGGGCAGCGGGCGGAGGTGCGGCCCGCGTCGATCCACGAGCTGTATCTCGCGCGCGGGCGCGGCGACGTCCCGCCGTTCACCACGCCCGCGATCAATGTCCGCATCGTGGCCTACGACAGCGCGCGGGCCATCTTCCGCGCCGCGCGGCGCCTCGACGTGGGCGCGGTGATCTGCGAGATCGCGCGCAGCGAGATCGCCTACACCGACCAGCGCCCCGACGAGTACCTCACGGTGATGATGGCCGCCGCCCTCCGCGAAGGGTTCCGCGGCCCGTTGTTCGTGCAGGGCGATCACGTCCAGGTGAACGCCAAGAAGTACGCGGCCGATCCGGAGACGGAGCTGGCGGCGATCCGCGCGCTCATCCAGGAGGAGCTGCACGCCGGCTTCTACAACATCGACGTCGACACCTCGACCCTGGTGGACCTCGCCCAGCCGACGCTCGACGAGCAGCAGCGCACCAACTACGAGCGGGCCGCCGAGCTCACCCGCTTCATCCGCGAGCACGAGCCCGAGGGCGTGACCGTCTCGGTGGGCGCCGAGATCGGAGAGGTGGGCGGGAAGAACAGCGACGTGCACGAGCTCGCCGCGTTCATGGACGGCTACCAGCGTACCCTGCGGCGCCTCGGCGCCCACTACGCCGGCATCTCCAAGATCTCCGTGCAGACCGGGACGAGTCACGGCGGCGTCGTGCTCCCCGACGGCTCCATCGCCAAGGTGCAGCTCGATCTCGCGGCGCTCCAGGCGCTGTCACACGATGCGCGCACCAAGTACGGGCTGGGCGGGGCGGTGCAGCACGGCGCCTCCACGCTGCCGCCCGACGCCTTCGGCCGGTTCCCGGAGTGCGAGGCGGTGGAAATCCACCTCGCCACCAACTTCCAGACCCTCGTGTTCGATCATCCCCGGCTCCCCGCCGACCTGCGGCGCGAGATCACCGAGTGGGTCACCGCCGAGTGCAAGGACGAATGGAAGAAGGGCGACACCGAAGGGCAGTTCATCTACAAGAGCCGCAAGAAGGCGATCGGTCCGTTCAAGCGACGCTGTTGGGACCTGCCGGAGGAGGTGCGCGCGGCGATCGGCGCCGATCTCGAGAAGACGTTCGCGTTTCTGTTCGAGCAGCTGCGCGTCGCGGGAACGCGCGCCGCTACCGATCGCTACGTACGGCCGGTGCCGCAGTCGCACGCGGCCCCGCGGGAGGCGCTTGTCGCCGCGCCCGATGACGTCGAGGCGGGTGAGTGAGCGAGGGCAAAGCGGGCGGCAGCGGCGGCTTCGGCGCCTTCCTGTTCGGCGTCGCCATCGGCGCCGTGGTGGGCTTCTTCTTCGCGCCCGAGGCGGGCGAGGGCACGCGCCGCAAGCTGTCCAAGCAGCTCCGCAATCTCCGCGAAATGGCCGAAGAGAAGGTGGACGACGTGCGCGGACTGCTTGCCGAAGGGGAGGCCGCGGCCGACGCGGCAGAGACCGAGGAGGAGGAGGAGACTCCGCCGGAGACGCGGCGCGAGCAGCTGCGGCGGCGGCTGCAGTCGACGCGCCGCCGGCGCCGTTCCCGGGAGGAGGACGAGCCCCTCGCGTGAATGGCGAGGGCGGCTGGCATCGCACGATCACCGGCGTCATCCGCCGCACGGTCGAGGCGGCCTACCAGGACAACATCCCCTTCCTCGCCAGCGCCCTCTCGTTCGACCTCCTGCTGACCGCCATCCCCTTCGTGGGGCTCGCCCTCGCCGTCGTCGGCTACCTGGTCCAGCACCAGCTCGCGCTCCAGCAGATCAGCGTGCACGAGCTGCTACAGCGGTTCCTGCCGGTGGCGAGCGGCGGCGCCGCCGGCCGCTTCACGTTCATCGAGCAGGCGCTGGACGACGTGGTCGCGGCCCGCGGCCGGCTCACACTGCTCGCGCTGCCGCTGTTCCTCTGGTTCTCGACGCGGATGTTCGGCGGCCTGCGCGCGGCGCTCAATGAAGTGTTCGACACGGAGGAGAACCGTCCGTGGCATCTCGCCAAGCTGCTCGACCTCGCCATGGTGTTCGTCGCCGGGTCGCTCGTGCTGGCGAACGCCTTCGTCTCCACCAGCGAGGGGGCGCTGGCCCAGGCCACGGCCCTGATCATCAGCACCTTCCTCTTCTACATCATCTTCAAGTATCTGCCGAGTCGCCGCATCTACTGGCGCACCGGCCTCGTGGCCTCGCTGTTCTGCGCGGTCGCGTTCGAGATCGCCAAGCGGCTGTACTCGCTGTACGTCGCGCGGTTCGTGACGCTCGACCGGCTCGCCTCCGACGCGAACGTCATCGGCGTACTGCTGTTCATTCTCTGGATCTACTTCACGGCCTACATCTTCCTGCTCGGCGGTGAAGTGGCCGAGACCTACGACCTGATGCGGATGCGCCGCCAGCAGCGCGTGCGCCTGGGATGATCGATCTCCGCTCCGACACGGTCACCCGCCCGTCGCCCGCGATGCGGCGCGCGATGGCCGAGGCCGAGGTGGGCGACGACGTGCTGGACGGCGACCCCACCACGCGCCGCCTCGAGCAGCGGGTCGCCGAGCTGCTCGGCATGGAAGACGCCCTGTTCTTTCCCTCGGGGACGCAGGCCAATCAGACCGGGATCAGGCTCCTCACCCGGCCGGGGACGGAGCTGCTCGTCGAGGCGAGCGCCCACCTGGTGCATTACGAGATCGCCGGCGTCGCCGCGCTCTCGGGCGTGCAGATCCGGCCCCTCGCCACGCCGGACGGACTCCTGACGCCGGACGTCGTCCGTGAGGGGCTGCGCGCGCCGTCGCCGCACATGCCGCGGGTGACGGCGCTCGCTGTGGAGAACACGCACAATGCGGCCGGCGGGCGCGTGCTGCATCCCGCGGCCGCGGACGGGGTCATGGCGGCCGCGCGCGCCGCCGGGCTCCCGGTGCATCTGGACGGCGCCCGCCTGTGGAACGCCGCCGCCGCGGCCGGCGTCCCGCCCAGCCGGCTCACGCGCGGCGCGACGACGGTCATGGTCAGCGTCTCCAAGGCGCTCGGCTGCCCCGTCGGCTCCTGCCTCGCCTTCGCGCGCGCCCGCCGCGCCGACGCCTGGGAGATCCGCAAGCGGCTCGGTGGCGGGATGCGGCAGTCGGGCATCCTGGCCGCCGCCGCCCTGTATGCCTTGGAGCACAACCTCGATCGCATCGGGGAAGACCACGCCAATGCGCGGCGGCTCGCCGAGCTGCTCTCCGACCATCCGGCGATCCGCCCGTCCACCCCCGAAACGAACATCGTGATGCTCGACCTCGCGCGCGAGGCCGACACCGCCGATACTGTGATCCCCCGCCTCGAGCAGGCGGGGGTGCGGCTGGTCAGGTTCGGGCGGCGCCGGTTGCGTGCGGTGACGCATCTCGACGTGAGCCGGGCCGACGTGGAGCGGGCCGCCGCCATCATCCGGGAGAGCGTGCGATGACCGTGGGTGTCGAGGCGCGCGCCGAGCCGATGCCGCTCGAGCGCTCCATTTTGTGGAATCCGGCCGCGCTGTCGGCGCGCACGTCGGGGCGGGCGCCCTATCCACTGTTCTTCCACCAGGAGGCCGTCGCCGCGCTGCAGGAGCACCTCAAGGCCTCGCCCGAGCAGGCGATCTTCGGGTTCCTGGTCGGCGACCTGTACCGCGACCCCGAGACCGGCGTGCTGTTCTCGGTCATCGACAAGGTGCTGCGGCTCAATCAGCCGATTTACGGCGACAAGACCGACGTCGTCGTGGGCCGGCTGTGGGATCGCATGCAGCAACAGCTGGCGAAGGCGGCGGCGGACGGCATCGGGATGCGCTTGCTGGGGTGGTATCACAGCCATCCCGGCCAGGGGACGTCGCTGTCTCCGCACGACGTGGAGACGCATCAGAAGTACTTCGTCGAGCCGTGGCACGTGGCGATCGTCGTCGCCGCGGAGGGGAGCGCCGTGATGGGGGCGGTGTACCGCGCGGCCCAGAACGACGCCTGGCCGGAGACGCCGCTGCCGTTTTACGAGCTGCTGCAGCCGGAGTCGATTCGCGCGGACGGCAAGAAGCGCTCGTTCATCGGGTGGCGGAACTACAAGGCGTTCAATCCCCCCCCGCCCAACCGCGCCACGCCTCAGCAG
>JBOHSP010000418.1:0-7371 GCA_050733275.1 Gemmatimonadales bacterium | reverse complement strand
CGCTCGACCTCGCCGCCGAAATCGGCGTGGCCGGGGGTGTCCACGATGTTGATCTTGGTGTCGCCCCACCGCACGGACGTGTGCTTCGCCAGGATCGTGATGCCGCGCTCGCGCTCCAGCGGATTGGAGTCGAGCACCCGCTCGGCGACCTGCTGGTTGGCGCGGAACACCCCCGCCTGGCGCAGCATCTGGTCCACGAGCGTCGTCTTGCCGTGATCGACGTGGGCGATGATGGCGATATTGCGGATCTGCACGGATTTACGGTTCGGTATAAGAGGGGCGCAGTATAAAAGGATGGACGGACCCAAACAAGGGCGGCGACGTGAGGCGGCGGCGCGGTAAGGCGGCGGCGCGGTGAACCGGCGGTGACGTGCGCCGCTCGCCGCCGTCTTATCTCGCCGCCGTCTTATCTCGCCGCCTCACTCACACGTCGGCTCCTGCTCCACCTGCACCGTCACGTGCGCGATCCCGAGCGCCCGCATGCGGTCCTGCACTTCCTCCAGGACGGGTTGGTTGTCGGTCGGGTTTTTGACCACCAGATGACCACTCATGGCGACGACGCCGCTGGTGACCGTCCAGAGGTGGAGGTCATGCACGGAGTCGACCCCGGGGACGGAGGCAATGCGCGCGTGGACGTCGGCGAGCGCAATGTGCCCCGGCGTCGCCTCGAGCAACACGTCGGTGCTTTCCTTCACCAGGCGCCAGGCGCTGACCAGGATCAGCGCGCCGATGAACAGCGAGATCAGGGGGTCGGCAGCGGTCCAGCCGCTCGCGAGCACGATCGCCCCCGCGCTGAGGGCGCCCACGGACCCCAGCAGATCCCCCAGGACGTGCAGGTAGGCGCCCCGCTGATTGAGCGAATGTTGATGGCCGCGGTGCAAGACGGCGGCGGCCGCGAGGTTCGCGACGAGCCCGATCGCCGCGACACCCAGCAGCAGCTCGCCATTCACGGCGGCCGGGGTCTGCAGCCGCCGCCACGCCTCGAAGCCGATGCCCAGCGCGATCGCGATCAGCACGCCGCCGTTCACCAGCGCGGCGAAGATCTCGAGGCGCAGGAACCCGAACGAGCGCTGCGCCGTCGCGGGCCGCTGGGCGATGCGCGCGGCGAACAGCGCGAGCGCGAGCGCGGCCGCGTCGGCCAGCATGTGGCCCGCATCGGCGAGCAGCGCCAGCGAGCCCGCCAGCAGGCCGCCCGCGATCTCGACCAGCATCACGACCGTCGTGATGCCGAGCGCCAGCGTCAGGCGGCGCCGGCTCTCGATGTTGAGCGGCGCGCGAAACGTGCAGTGGGCTTCGACAGGTAACACGGGACTCCACCAATAATACTTGAAGTCGGGGAGGCGGCGGCTAGGTTCCGACCTCTATGTGGGATGCCCTGTGGCTGCGACTCGCCGCGGTAGCCTTGCTGGTGGCCGCCAACGCCTTCTTCGTCGCGGCCGAGTTTGCCCTCGTGGCCTCCCGCCGCACCCGCATCGACGCGATGGTCCGCCGCGGCGACGGCCGCGCCCGCGTCGTCAAGAAGGCCATCCAGTCGCTCGACCGCTACATCTCGGGCACGCAGCTCGGCATCACGCTCGCCAGCCTCGGCCTCGGCTGGATCGGCGAGCCGGCGCTGGCCGGCCTGTTCGAGACCCTGTTCGCCGCCCTGCCGCCGCCGCTCGACGCGATCGCCACGCACAGCGTGGCGGCAGCCGTCGCCTTCGCGTTCATCACGTTCCTGCACATCGTGCTCGGGGAGCTCGCCCCCAAAGCGCTCGCCCTGCTCCATCCCGAGCAGACCAGCCGCTGGGTGGCCGCCCCGCTCATCGTGTTCACGACCGCCACGAATCCCTTCATCTGGCTCCTCAACGGCACGGCCAACGCCATCCTGCGACTGTTTGGGGCGCGCGCCCAGACCGAGCGCGAGCGGGTCCACTCCCCCGAAGAGATCATGATGCTCGTCGAGCAGACGCGGCGGACCGGCGCGCTCGCCCCCCAGGACGAGCGCATGATTCGCGGGGTGTTCGAGTTCAGCGAGAAGAACGCCCGCGACGTCATGACGGCGCGCACCGCCACCGTCGCGCTGCCTGCCACCCACACGGTCGCCGAGGCGGCCGACGTCATCGCGCAGACGGGACGCTCCCGCTACCCCGTCTACCGGGAGTCCCTGGACGACATCGTCGGATGGGTCCACGCCAAGGACGTGCTCTCGGCGTTGCGCAGCGCGGACGGCCGCACGCTGCAGAGCCTGCTGCGGCCGGTGCTGTTCGTGCCGGGCACGCGCGAGGTGGAGGACGTGCTCGCCGACATGAAGCGTCAGAAAGTGCACCTCGCCATCGTGCTCGACGAATTCGGCGGGACGGCGGGGCTGGTCACCATGGAGGACCTGCTGGAGGAGATCGTCGGCCCGATCTACGATGAGTACGACAAGGCCGTCCTCGCGGGCGGAGGCGCCGCCGGCGGGCCGCCGATTCTCGCGGGCGGCACCGAGATCGCCGACGTCAACCGCCTGCTCCGGCTCGCGCTCGACGACACCGACTACACCACGATCGGCGGGCTGCTGTTCGGCACCCTCGGCCGGCTCCCCAAGGTCGGCGATCGCGTGACGCTGCAGGGGGCGACGTTCGAGATCCTCGAGATGGACCGCCGCCGCGTGGGGAAAGTCCGCGTCTGGCCGGCTACGGCGCGGACACCCGACTCACCGTAGCGTCGCAGCGCCGTCGGGTCGCCTCATGCTCGCGGCGCCTCATGCTCGCGGCGCCGTACCAGCCGCACCGCCAGCTCCAGCGCGGCGCGCATCGACGTCGGGTCCGCCCGGCCCTGCCCCGCGATATCGAACGCGGTGCCGTGATCCGGCGCGGTCCGAACGAACGGGAGGCCCAGCGTGACGTTCACGCCGCTCCCGAAGCCCGCGACCTTTACCGCGGTCATCCCGATGTCGTGGTAGGGCGCGAGCACGGCGTCGAACTCGCCGCGCGCCGCCCGCAGGAACACGGTATCGGCGGGCAGCGGGCCCGCGGCGCCAAGCGCCTGCGCCGCCGGCCGCAGCACGCCCTCGTCCTCGTCTCCGAACAGGCCGCCTTCGCCGCCATGCGGGTTCAGCGCGCAGAGCGCGAGCCGGGGCGCCGCGATCCCCCACCAGCGCTGCAGGGCTCCCGCCGCGAGCCGCCCCGCCGCCACCACGCGCTCGGTCGTCACGGCGGCCGGCACGTCCCGCAGCGGGATGTGCGTGGTCACGAGCACGACACGCAGCCGGTCGGTCACGAGCATCATCGCCACGGGGACGTCGCCCGCGAGGTGGGAGAGGAACTCCGTCACGCCGGGATAGCGGAAGCCCGCCGCATGCAGCGCCAGCTTGTGCACGGGCCCGGTCACGATGGCGTCGACTTCGCCCGCGAGCGCCAGCCGCGCCGCTTCCTGAATCGCTTCGCCGGCCATGCGACCCGCCTCCGCATCGGCGCGCACGGTTGCCGTATCCCGTATCCCGACAAACCGGACGTCCGCCGCGAGCGGCGTGGCCAGGGCTTTGTCGACGACCTCCGGTCCGATGCCGCGCGGATCGCCGGCCGTGACCGCCAGGCGGGGACGGCTAGAGCCGGATAGCGACGTAGGTTTGCTGCCGCAGCTCGTCGATGTAGTGCTGGATGGCGAGCTGCTCGCTGAGCGTCTGGCGGATGCGCAGCCTCACGTCCTCGAACGTGAGGACGCCCGCCGGGCGCCGCTCGGTGACCTCGAGAACGGCGAACGTGGGGCGCCGCGAGCCCGCGCCGACGGCGATCACCGGCTTCAGGCCGGACGTCGTGTCGCGGGCGAGCCGCTCCCGGTACGCTGACGGGAGCGAGTCGAGCGGAACGCCTTCCGCCAGCTTGGGCTCGTTGGGATCGGCGTAGAGGCGCGCCAGCGAGTCGAACGCGGTGGCAGTGCCGCGCACCAGGGCGCCATGCACCGATGCGGCGCGCTGGCGGGCCTGCTCGACTTGGGCCGCACTGATCTCCGGCGCAATGAGGATGTGTCGGGCGAGGACCTCCGCCGGCTGCGTGCGCTCGACCTGGATGATGTGATAGCCGAAGGTGGTCTCGACGGGGGGCGAGATGTCGCCGGGCCGGAGCAGGAACGCCACGTCCTCGAACTCCTTGACCATCACGCCGCGCCGAAACCATCCCAGCTCGCCGCCCCGCTCGCGGGTCGAGCTGTCGTCCGAAAAGCGCCGGGCCGCCGTGGCGAAGTCGGCGCCGCGGCGCAGCGCGGTGACCAGCGAATCCGCGCGCCGCCACGCGCGCTCGCGCGCCGCCGAGTCCGGCTGCGCCCGGATGACGATCTGGCGGAACGACACCGTGGCGGGCCGCTGCTGCTGTTGGCCGCGATTGGCTTCCCAGAATTCCCGCATTTCGGCTTCCGTGGGCGCGATGGGGCGCAGCTTGCCCTGTTGCTGCTGCGTCTCGATCAGCCGCCGGGCATACAGCGCGCGGCGTTGCTGGTCGGCGAGCCAGCGACGCCACTCCTCCACCGTGCCGAAGCGCGCCGCCCGCAGCTGCTCGCGAAACTCGGCATCCGAGGTGAACTGCCGGCGCACGTTCTGGTAGGTCTGCTCCACCTGGTCGAGGACTTCCTGCTCGGTGACCTTCACCATCGTGTCGCGCTGCGCCTGCTGCACGAGCAGCTCTTCCTCGATCATCTGCTCGAGCACCTCGCGGTGCAGCGCCGCCAGCGCCGCGGAATCCGTGGGGAGCTCCCGCCCCTGCGCCCGCATCTGCACCAGCGTCTCGTCGATCTGGGAGCTCAGGATGGCGCGGGTCCCGACGATCGCGACGATGCGGTCCAGCAGCTGCGCGTCCTGCGCGGCGGCGGACGCGGGGGCGAGCAGCCCGCCGCCGACCAGCGCGACGATCAGCCCGAATCGCATGTCAGCGGCTCCGGCCCGCCGTATCGGGAGCGGCCGTCGGCGGGAGCCCCGGCGGGCGCGGCGCGGAGCCTTGCAGCGAATCCACCGTCTCCCGCACGTCGCGCGCGTACGCCAGGGCACGCCGCAGGCCGGCGGGGTGCACCCCCCACTGCGCGCCGTTGCGGCCACGCAGCGTCTGCGCGAGCGGCGGCGGCACCGGGAAGTACCGCGCCCGGCCCTGCAGGACACGCTCGAGGTATTGCTCGACGCGCGCGGCCGCGAGGTCGCGGCGCGCCTCGGGAGTGGCCGCGGAATCGCGCAGCACCTCGGGCGTGAGGCTCAGCACCACGCCCAGGGTCGCCAGCACGGAGTCGTGCTGCGCGCCCACGCGCGCGAGATCGTCCGGAGTCAGCGTGATGCCCGCGGAGTCCGCCTCCTCGACCAGCAGCTCCTGTTGCACGACGGCGCGGACGAACTGCCGGATCTGGTCGTCGGTGGCCTGGGGCAGCGCGGCCGCCAGACCGGGATCCAGCGACTCGATCCAGCGCACCAGATCGCGCACGCGGAAGGCGCCCCCGCGATACTCGACCAGCACGCCGCCGCTGCTGCGGGCGTCCTCGAGATCCTCGACCGCGGCGCGGACGAGGTCCGGCGCCCGGTCCACCACCTCGATCTCGCGACGCTCGGAGAGGCTGTCGCGGTAGGCGGAGTCGGCCCGCGCCAGCGCGCGGTTCGTCACCTCCGCATGAAAGGAGTCCCGCACTTCGGCGAGCGGCGGACGGCGGATGATGTGATAGCCGAACTGCGTCTTCACGACGCCGCTCACGCCGCCCGGCCGCAGCTCCCACGCCGCGTCCTCGAACTCCGGCACGAACTGCCCGCGCCCGAAGACGCCGAGACGCCCGTCCTGGGCCCGCGATCCCGGATCCTCCGAATGACGCCGCGCCAGCTGCCCGAACCGCGCGCCGGCGGCGCGGGCCTGCGGCAGCAGCCGCTCGGCCTGGCGGCGCTTCGCGGTATCGGCGGAGTCGCCGGCGTTGGGCGGCAGCCGGAACAGGATGTGCTGCAGCAGGCGCAGATCGCCCGCCTGGTAGGCCGAATCGAGCTGCCGGGGCGTGAGCGTGCCGCGCTGCGCGAGCAGGCGATCGTGATACCGCTGCCACTTGAGCTGCGACACCAGCGGCCACCAGGCCGCCAGCAGCGTCGTCGAATCGCGGAGGTCCTCGTCTTCCGCCAGCGCCTGGGCGAACAGCGTGTAGTCCACCCACGCCGACGCGACGCGGTTGAGCGCCTCCGCCTCGAGCGGGACCTGCCGGCTGCCGCCCACCAGCTCGCCGAGCTGCGCGACCGAGAGGGTCCGGTCATTCACGCGCGCCGCAAATTCGGGGCGGGCAGAGAAGGCGTCCCGCAGCGCGCCACAGCCCGCGAGCACGAGGGGGAGGACCAGCGTCAACCGTCGCATCACGATCCCTTTGTTCAGGTGTCCCGCAGAACGGCGGTGAGCGCCCGGACCAGCCCGGGGCCGATCAGGTCTCCGCCCAGCCGGCGGAGCTTCAGCGAGAGCGGCACCGCGCGCCGCACGTCGGCCTCGAACTGCACCGCCTCCAGCGCCAGCTGCAGCCCGGCGAGACGCGGCGTCGCAGCACGCCGAAACGTCAACCGCGCCTCGTCGCCCTGGACGAGCACCCGTTCCAGGCCCGCCTGGGCACCGAGCGCGCGGAGCTCGGAGACGAGCAGCAGGCGCTCGGCTTCCGGCGGCAACGGCCCGAACCGGTCGCGCAGCTCTTCGCGTACCGCTTGAATCTCACATGGCTGCTCGGCCCGCGCCAGCCGCCGGTACAAATCGAGCTTCACGTCTTCATCCCCCACGTAGCCGTCGGGTAAATGCGCCGGCTCGTCGAACGTGACGTCCGGCGGCGCCCATTCTTCCCGCGCTCCACTTCCCGCTGCTCCCGTCTTGAGCGCCCGCACCGTTTCCTCCAGCCAGCGCAGGTACATATCGAACCCCACCGCCTGCACCTGCCCCGACTGCTCGCCGCCGAGCAGATTGCCCGCGCCGCGCAGCTCGAGATCGCGCAGCGCGATGCGGTAGCCCGACCCCAAATCCGTATGATGCTCGAGCACGTGCAGCCGTTCCTCCGCCTCGGCGTCGACCTGGTCGGGAACCAGCAGATAGCAGGAGGCCCGGCGGTGGCTGCGGCCCACGCGCCCCCGCAGCTGGTAGAGCTGGGCCAGGCCGAACCGGTCGGCGCGGTCGACGATCATCGTGTTCGCGTTGGCGACGTCGAGGCCGGATTCGACGATCATCGTGGAGACGAGAATGTCGACCTCCCCGCCCACGAAGCGCCCCATCACCGCCTCGAGGTCCGGCTCGCGCATCTGCCCGTGGGCCACGGCCAGGCGCGCGCGCGGCGCGAGCGCCTGCACCCGCGCCGCGATCGTGTCGATCGTCTCGATGCGGTTGTGCACGAAGTACACCTGCCCGCCGCGGTCCAGCTCCCGCGCCAGCG
>JBOHSP010000417.1:0-9005 GCA_050733275.1 Gemmatimonadales bacterium | reverse complement strand
GGTCGAGGCCGAGCCGCCCGTGCTGTGGGCCCCTGTGACGGCGAAGCGGACGGTCACGCGCGGGACCGGGTTCGTGGCGGTATCCCGGGCCGTGGCCGTGACGCAATGCTGGGTGTTCGCCAGGTTGGTGGCTGCACTCGGCGCCAGGGTCAGCGTCGCCGGAGGACCGACCCATTTCTGCGTCGCCATGCCGCTCGGCTCGCCGGGATCCTGGACCCCGCTGGCGTTCGCGTCCGCGAATGCGGTGATCGCGTCGTCGCCCACCTGCGTGCCGGTGTAACAGAACGGGGCTTGCCCACTGGCAGTAGTTGTGGCCGAGCCGCCCGTGCTGTGGGCCCCGGTGACGGCGAAGCGGACGGTCACGCTCGGAACCGGGTTCGCGGCACTGTCCCGGACCGCCGCGGTGACGCAGTGCTGGGTGTTTACGACGCTGCCGGCCGCACCCGGTGCCAGCGTCAGCGTCGCCGGCGGGCCGATCACCCATTTCGTCGTCGCCGTGCCGCTCGGCTCGCCGAGATCCTGGACCCCGCTCGCGTTGGCGTCCGCGAAGGCGGTGATGGCGTCGTCGCCCACCTGCGTGCCGGTGTAGCAGAACGGGGCTTGTCCGTTGGCATTGGTCGAGGCCGAGCCGCCCGTGCTGTGGACTCCCGTGACGGCGAAGCGGACGGTCACGCGCGGGACCGGGTTCGTGGCGGTGTCCCGGGCCGTGGCCGTGACGCAGTGCTGGGTGTTCAGAAGGTTGGTGGCTGCACTCGGCGCCAGCGTCAGCGTCGCCGGGGGGCCGACCCATTTGTTCGTCGCCGTGCCGTTCGGCTCGCCGGGATCCTGGGCCCCGCTGGCGTTGGTGTCCGCGAAGGCGGTGATGGCGTCGTCCCCCACTTGCGTGCCGGTGTAGCAGAACGGGGCTTGCCCGTTGGCAGCGGTCGTCGCCGAGCCGCCCGTGCTGTGACCCCCCGTGACGGCGAAGCGGACGGTCACGGCCGAGACCGGGTTCGTGGCGCTGTCCCGGACCGTCGCGGTGACGCAGTGCTGGGTGTTCACCATGCTGCTGGCCGCACTCGGCGCCAGTGTCAGCGTCGCCGGCGGGCCGATCACCCATGTCTTCGTCGCCGTGCCGCTCGGCTCACCGGGATCCTGCACGCCGCTGGCGTTGGGGTCCGCGAAGGCGGCGATGGTGTCGTCGCCCACCTGCGTGCCGGTGTAACAGAACGGGGCTTGCCCGTTGGCATCAGTCGTGGCCGAGCCGCCCGTGCTGTCGACCCCCGTAACAGCGAAGCGGACGGTCACACCCGGGACCAGGTTCGTGGCGGTGTCCCGGGCCGTCGCCGTGACGCACTGCTGGGTGTTCGCAAGGTTGGTGGCTGCACTCGGCGCCAGCGTCAGCGTCGCCGGGGGGGCGACCCATTGCTGCGTCGCTGTGCCGCTCGGCTCGCCAAGGTCCCGCACGCCGCTGCCATCGGCGTCCGCGAAGGCGGTGATGGTGTCGTTGCCCACCTGCGTGCCGGTATAACAGAACGGGGCTTGCCCGCTGGAATCGGTGGTCGCCGCACCGCCCGTGCTGTGGACGCCGGTGACGGCGAAGCGGACGGTCACGCGCGAGACCGCGTTCGCGGCGGCGTCCCGCACTGTCGCCGTGATGCAGTGCTGGGTGCTCACCATGCTGCTGGCCGCACTCGGTGCCAGCGTCAGGGTCGCGGGCGGGCCGAAGTCGCTGAGCTTCACGACGACCATATCATCGAGGCCACCGAACGTCGTATCGAAGGCACCTGCGGTGGTCGGAAAATCGATCGACTCGGTTGTGCCGACGACGTAGAGGCTCCCGTCGGCATCCAGGGCGATGGCCGTGTGCTCGTCTTCACCGGTCCCGCCGAGGTAGGTCGAGTACGGGAGCGTCGAGCCGCTCGGATCCAGCTTGGAGACGAAGCCGTCCGTCAGACCGCGCATAGTCGGCTGGATGGCTCCGGCGGTGACCGGAAAGTTGACCGAGGCCGTGAGACCGACGACATAGACGCTCCCCGTACCGTCGATGGCGATATCCTCGTTGTCGTCGTCGTCGGCACCGCCGAGGTAGGTCGAGTACACCAGGGCCGAGCCCGAGGGGTTGAGCTTGGTGACGAACGCGTCCGTGAGACCGGCCAACGTTGTCTGGAAGGCCCCAGCCGTGGTCGGAAAGTCGAACGAAGACGTTTTGCCGGCGACGTACGCGTTCGGGCTGGAACCTGCGTCCAGGGCGATCGCTGCGCCCCGATCACTTCCGGTGCCGGCGAGGTACGTCGAGTACACCAGGGCCGAGCCCGCCGAGTTCAGCTTGATCACGAAGGCCGCATGGATAGTGGTGCCCGTGGTCTTGGTCGTCTGAAAGGCCCCCGCGGTCGTCGGAAAGTCGGGTGATGTGGTTCGACCGGTGACGTACGCTTGGCCCTCACCATCGACGGCGATGCCGCTTCCGGTTTCCGTGCTGCCGCCGCCGAGGTAGGTCGAGTACACCAAGGCGGAGCCAGTCGCGTTCAGCGCGGTGACGAAGGCGTCCGTCTGACCGGCATCGATCGCCCCAAAGGCCCCGACGGTCGTTGGAAAGTCGCTCGATGCGGTGACGCCGGTGACGTAGGCCCTTCCCGTCCCGTCGACGGCGATGGCTTCAACTTCGTCGTCGGTGGTGCCGCCGAGGTACGTCGAATACACCAGGGCCGAGCCATTGGGGTCCAGCTTGGTGACGAAGCCGACAGACGTGTTCGCGCTGATGGGCCCCGAAGTGGGTTGGAAGGCCCCCGCGGTCGTCGGAAAGGTCTCCGAGCCCGTTCGGCCGCCGACGTAGGCGTACCCGGCGGCATCGACGGCGATGGCGTGACCCGCGTCATTCCTGCTGCCGCCGAGGTAGGTGGAATACACCAGCGCCGACCCGGTGGGGTCGAGCTTCGTGACGACGACGTCGTTCAGGCCCGCGCCGGTCGCCCGAAAAGCCCCTGCGGTGCTCGGAAAGTCGAGCGATGCTGTTTCACCCGTGACGTAGGCGTTCCCGTCAGCGTCGACGGCGATGGCGCGACCGTCGTCGTCGTCAGCGCCGCCGAGGTAGGTCGAGTAGAAGAGCACCGGGTTGCTCGCGCCCGTTGCCAGGGCGAGCGGGAACTCGAGACGCGGGCCCGACAGGCGCCCCGCGTCACGGCACCCAGCGGCCAGCAGGAGAGCGCACACGAGGCCGATCTGTTGTTTCATGCATCGCATGCCATCACCTCATCTTGTCACGGAAAGCTGTGTGGGGAGCAGAGCGAGGGGCACGGTCCCGCTGATTACGAGCGGCCGGCTGGCGTCATGCGCGGCTACCTCGAAGCGCACCTGATGCGCCGCCGTGCGCACGTATCCTCCCGCGATCTTCCGCCGGGGCACGGCATGCCGTGCCCCTACGTCTTGGGAAATCACCGGCTTCTGGAGGCGGGCCACGCCCACGGCCGTGTGGAGCACCAGGTCGCCGCCAGCGTCCACCACCACGCTGTCGGCGCCGCGCCAGTCGAGCACGATTGGTGTGGGGTCCGCCCCGGCGTGGACAAGGAACTCGTACTCCAGGTGACGTTGCTCGGCCGCGTAGCGGAGGTCGATCCCCGGGTACAGCCGGGAGTATTGCACTCTGGCGTACAGCGGCACGTTCGTGTGCCACTGCGTGGAGTCTCTCCCGACGAAGTAGTTGGCTTTGCCCGGCAGCTCCTCTAACCCCACGACCCGTGGCCGGGAATTGGCGCCCACGAACGTCATCCGCAGCACGAGCCCGGTGGAGTCCGGTTCGGTGAGCACGAACACGGCCTCGCTCGCGGTGAGAAAGACGGTGTGGCCGCTGCCGCGAGCCAGGAAGTGGACCCGTGGATCCGTCTGACCGCGGTTGGCCTCGAAGCTCGAGGGCGGGCCGCGGAACGCCTCGAGGGTGCGCGCGGGCGGGGAACCGCGAGACTCGCACGCCAGCAGCGCGGCGAGGAGCAGTCCCACTGTGACGGCCCGCAGGCCTCGACTCACCGCGGCCCTCCGTCGAGCGCCCGCTCCAGGACGCTTGCGACCACCCGCCGCGCATCGAAGTGCTCCTCGACCAGGGCGCGAGCGAGCCGGCAGTGCCGCTCATAGTCGGCCTCGACCCGTGCAAACGCAGCGGCGGCTTCATCAAGGCTGCGGAACCGGAACACGCCGGCCGCGTCCGGCAGGATCCGGCTCGGCCCCGTATGCTGGACGACGGCCGGCTTGCCGCTCGCGAGATAGCACAACGTCCGGTCACTCACCCACGCCGTCTGGAGCGTGACGTACGCCGGCTTGGCGCAGCTGAACTCGCCCCGCGAGCGCTGCACGTAGGCCCGGTACGCCTCGGGGTTGGAGCTGACATCCCACGCCTCGCGCAGCCGCCACCCCTTCGGCTCCATGAGCTGCCGATACTCCTCGCGATGCTCGGCCAAGCACGCCGCGACTTCGAGCTGAACCGGCGTGCGCGTGGGAAGGTCCACGTACTCGAGGAAGGCGGCGCGCTTCTCGTTACTGAAGACCGTCCCGTTGTACTCGAAGGTGCCGCCCCACCAGTGGGCGACCGTCGTGTACGGAGCGGCGCCGTTGGGTGACTGCGCCGGCCACTGCGGCAGGTAGATGGGCGGGGGCGTGTACAGCCACGGGCGCCCGCCGTCGGGAAAGCGCGCCGCGGGCTGGCCCACGGTCTCGCCGATCGTGAAATACGCGTCATGCGGCGCGAGCTGGACGTCGCCGGTGGTCATCCAGATCTGCAACAGCCCGGGGTCGGTATCGATGAACGCCGAGCGCCGGAACCGCTCGACGACGCGGCTCGGTGCCGAGTGCCAGAGGTTGAGGAGCAGGTCGGCTTCGGCCGCCGCGTCGAGGGTCAGCGCGCCTCGCGCGATGTCGCCCGGAACCGCACCGCCATTCATCGCGAACAGGGCCAGTGAGTCCGCGAGACCGTAGCGCGCGAGGTGTGCCTGGAGCGCGGCGACGCAATCGCGCGGCTCGCCGCCGCGCCGCCGCCGTCGGCCCGCGGGCGAGGTGTCGCTGTCATCGACATCGATTCCCTCGAGCCAGATCACGCGGCAACCCAGCGCGCGGAGCGCCAGCGCCCAGTGGAGATACACCCACAGGTGGCCGCCGCCGTTGGGGTAGGCGACGGTATTGGCCGGCGCGAGGCACACCGTGAGGCTCATGTGGCCACCGCTGCCGGCTCCGGACCCAACGCCCCGTTCAACGCCGTCGTCAACACGCGCCGGGCATCGAAGTAGGTCTCCGCAATGTCGCGCGCCGCGCGGCAGTGCCGCTGGTAGTCGGCGTCGATCACGGCAAACGCGGCCGCCGCCTCGTCGAGCGAATTGAACCGGAACATGCCCTCGCCATTCGGCAGGTAGTCGCTCGGGCCGGTGTGCTGCACGACCACCGGCTTTCCACTGGCGAGGTAGCACAGCGAGCGGTCGCTGACCCACGCGTTCTGGAACGCCATGCACGACGGCTTGGCGCAGCTGAACTCCCCGCGCGACCCCTGCACGTACGTCCGATACGCCTCCGGGCTCCCGGCGACCTCGCGCGAGTCACGCACCCGCCAGCCATGGTGCTCGAGGAGCGCACGGTCCTGGGCATCCTGCTCGACCTGCTTCAGGCGCTTCTGACTCGCCGGATCGCGGTCGAGCAGATACAGCGCGAGCTCGAGCGGCCGACCGCTGCGGCGCGGCAGGTCCAGGTACTCGAGAAAGGACACGCGCTTGGTGTTGTCGCGCAGCGTCGTCTTGCCGTGCTCCGTGACCTTCAGCCAACTGGCGGAGGACCAGCCCGATACGGTCGTGTAGGTCGCGGCGTGGATATCGTAGGCGGGGGGCCAGAGGTCGAGACAGACCGGCGGCCGGATCCGCGTCCAGCGCAGTCCGCAGTCGGGGAAGCGCGCGGCGGGCGTGCCGACCGTTTCGCCCGTCGAGATGTAGCGGTCGTGCGGAGGCACGGTGAGCTGGTCCGTACTCATCCAGAATTGCAGCAGGCCCGGATCGATGTCCACGAGCGCGCTGCGGCGCGCCCACGCGAGCAGCTCGGGCCGGATGGCGTAGTGAAAATTGAACAGCACATCCGCACGACCGAGCAGCGCCCGGGCCTGCGTCTCCGTGCAGCCGATGAACCGGACGCCCGCGTTCGGGTCGGCCGTGTACAGCAGCGTCTTCCCCTCGAGCCCGAACGCCCGCATGCGCGCGAGCAAGGTCGCGCGCAGGCGCGCCTCCTCCTCGGCGTCTGCGACGGGACGGAGCTGCTCCAGCCAATACACGTCACACCCCAGCCGGCGCAGGCCGTGGGCGTACTGCATGTACACCCAAAAGTGTCCACCGCCGCCGGGGAAATTGGCGACCTTGTACACCGACAAGACCACGGTGCTCACCGCGCCTCTCCGCCGGCCGCCGCGGCCTGGCCCGCGACCTGGGGCAAGTCGCGGAAGCCGATGAGACGGATCTGCCGTTCATCCACGCCGCGACGCACCCGCGCGTCGCACAGCGTGCGGAGCTCCACCTCGCGTTCCGCGGTGTACGTCGAGCGGACGCCAGGAGGTTGGGCATAGCCGGGATGGCAGCTGAGCTCAGTCGCGCCCTCCCCGACCTCCGCGTCGAGCAGCCGCAAGAATCCCTCGACGCCGATCTGCTCCGGGTGGCTGCGTCCGCCCCAGCGGCCGTAGAACCGGCCGACGTGGCGCACGGGCGAATATCCCCTGAGCGGGAATCCGACTTGCTCCGCCCACGCGAGCACGCGAGCCAGAACGCTCGGATCGCGATGCGTGTCGTGGTGGGAATCCACGTGGGTGGGCGCCGCCCCAGCGAGCTGAAAGAACCGCTCCAGTTGGGCGGCCAGCTGGTCGCGCAGGCCCTCCGGCTGGTTCGGGTCCAGCTCCAGATGGAGCCCGAGGCTCAGGCCCGGGGAGCATCGGGCGTGGGCCGCCGCCTCCTCGCTCGAGGGGCGGTCGACCAGGAGACTCGCGCTCGTGAGGATCCCGTCCTGGTGTGCTTCGAGAATCCCGCGGTTGATGCCGCGACTCGCCCCCAAGTCGTCCCCGTTCACGATGAGCCACCTCATACGCACACCGCCTCACCGCGAGCGGCGCGCGCCGCGGCCGCCTGGAAGTAGGCCGCGAGGTGCGACGGCGCGGCCGGCACACCTTTGAACCCAGGGATGCTCGACATGTCCACCACGTAGAGCTTCCCCGCGCTCTCGATGAAGTCGACGCCGTAGAGGTCGATCCCGAACACGCGGCCACAGCGCAGCGCGATGTCGCGCTGCTCGGGCGTGGGCGTAAACGGCTCCCCGTGTTTCTCCTCCTCGGTGCGGGCGGGAAACTTCTTCTTCACGCCAAAGAGGCGCTCGCCGATCACGTACACCTTGAGGTCGCGCCCGTCGGGTGGGTGATAGCGCTGCGCCATAATCGGACTCGCGTCGGTCGGCCAGCCGGTGAGCTCGGCAACGGACCGCACGACGGAGACCCGATAGCCGCACGTGCCGTCGTACGGCTTGAGGACCAGTGGCCCATCGTCGAGCAGCGGCGTCAGGAGCTCCGGATGCGACACCACGTACGTGGCGGGCGTCGGGATGCCGGCGGCCTCGAGAATGCGCGCGGCCACGACCTTGTCGCGCAACGCCATCGTGACCGGATACGGGTTGACGATCGTGGCGCCTTGCGCGTGGAGGGCTCCCGCGACGCTCAGGGAGATGCCCCAGATCTGCTTCAGCACGTACAAGTCGTGCTCCACGCGCACCGTCGTGAGATCGATCAGGCGACGTTTCGCGGCGATGACCTGCACCTCCACGCCCGCGTCGGCGAGTGCGCGCATGACGAGAGGGAAGCGGCTCTTGCTGTCCGGAGGGTACGGTCGCCCCAGGAGGAATGCGATCCGGAGGGTGCTCATCCGGCAGGCTCCCCCAGTGCCGCGGCCGGGCTCACCGCTACCGGGCGGCGCGCCCACCCGAGCCGCCCGAGCGCGTCGGCCAGCTCCACCTCATACATCTGGAGCGTCGCGAGGAAGGCGTTGGCCCACGGATGGACCAGGTGGTGCGCATCCCACGCGAGCACGGCCAGCGCGCGGAATACGGTTCCGCAGGTCGCGAGCCGCTCGATGTCCACCTTGCGGCAGGTTGGCCAGCGATCGCGAACGGTGGACCAGTACGTGGGCAGGTCCGGCATGGCCGCGATGCGGCACGACGGGCCGACCACCTGGGCGAGGTCGACACAGGGAACGCCCCGGCCGGCGTCTTCCCAATCGAAGACGACGAGCCGCGGCCCCTGCGGCGACTCTTGGACCCGCACGTTCTTGCCGTTGAAATCCCCGTGCACGAGGGTGGCCGGGAGACCGGTGCAGGCGTCCTCGAGCCGATCCCACTGCTCGTCCAGCTGGTCGAACCGCGCCAGGAGACCATCGAGAAACGCGAGGTCGTCGGCCGTAAACGCCGGATTGTCGGCCGCGCCCCGGATGAGGTCGCGGGTCGCGTGCATCTGCTCGCGGTAGCGGCCCGGCCCCGCCTCGCGAAGGTCGGCCCCGTCGACGGCCGAGCGCGCCTCGGTGTGCAGCACACCCAGCCAGCGGGCGGCGGCGGCGCGGTGATCGGCCCGCAGCGGGTCGTATTTCTCGCCGTAGATTTCGCCGATGAAGAGCCAACAGGCGTCCTTGGCCGGATCGTCGGATTCCTCGGGTACTGCCCCGTAGAAGTAGGGACCGGGCAGGCGCACGTGGGGGAGGATCCGCTCGTAGACGGTGCGCTCGATCAGGCCGTCGCCGGGCGTGCAGCGTTTGGCGATCACGGCCGCTCCGCCCTCGCCGACGCCTTCGAGCCGGTACACCGTGAGGCTCGACCGAGCCCTGTTGGCCTTGAACTTCGCCGGCGTGATCCGCTCGGGCACGACGCGCGCCGGGTTGAGCCGGCTCCACGCCTGGACCGCCGGGTGAGCGAGCAGCACCTCGCGGCGCTTGGCCGAGGCGAGTCGGGGCGGCGGGCCAGCCGATCGCACCGGCGGGGGC
>JBOHSP010000416.1:0-5196 GCA_050733275.1 Gemmatimonadales bacterium | reverse complement strand
ACGATCTCCCGCACGTCCTCCGGCGTGTAGAAGCCGCCGTGCGGCCGGCCGTCGAAGCGCCACTCGGTCGAGTCGGCATACGACGATTGCCGGCCGATCAGCGTCCCGCGGCGCCAGGCGCCGATGGCCGTGAGGCGCGGGTACTTCTTGATCTCGATGCGCCAGCCCTGGTCCTCGGTGAGGTGCCAGTGGAAGCGGTTCAGCTTATGCAGCGCGAGGAGGTCGATGAACTTCTTGACGAACTCCTTGGGCATGAAATGCCGCGCCACGTCGAGGTGGGCGCCGCGCCAGCCGAAGCGCGGCACGTCCTCGATCTCGACCACCGGCACCGTCCAGCGCACGCCCGCCACCCTGGCCTCGCGGAAGATCTCGACGGGCAGGAGCTGCCGCAGCGTCGGCACCGCGTAGAACGCGCCCGCCGGCCGGAACGCCCGAATCGTGATGCGACTGCCCGTGACCGTGAGGCGATAGCCTTCCGCGCCCAGCCGCGCGAGCGACGAATCGAGTCGCATCGTGATGACGCGGGTGGCGCCGCCGGGGGTGGCCCCGACACGCAGCCGGTACCCCGTCGCGGGATACAGCCAGTCGGCGAGCTGGTGGCCGATCGCGCGGGTGGCGCGATCGGTGACGATCACCGCGCCGGCCGCGAGCGTAAACGTGCCGGTCCCCGGCGTGACCCGGGCCGGCCGCGGAATGACGGAGAGCGCCGCCGGGCCCGTCTGCGCCGCGGCGGTCCCGCAGCCAAGCAGCAGGGCGGCGAGCGTGAGTGGGTAGCGCATGGGGTCATATCATACCGCACTCCGCGGCGGTCGGCGACCGGCCCGGATGCGCGGGACCCCGGCGTTGCCCATGTTTGTAGGCCGATGATCAACCTGCTCCTCGTGGACGACGACGAGTTCGTGCGCGGCGCCCTGACGCGGGCGCTCAACCGCACCGGCGGCTTTGCGGTCATCCCCGCCGAGGATGGGCGCCGCGCGCTGGCCCAGCTCGCCGCCGCACGCGTGGACGCGATCCTCACGGACCTGCAGATGCCCGTCATGGACGGCGTGACGCTGCTGGCCGACCTGTTCGAGCGCGGGGTGCGGCTCCCCGTCGCCGTGATGACCGGCCAGCCGATCCATGCCGAGCTGCGCCAGCGGCTGCACGCGTATGGCATCGCCGCGATCTTCTCGAAGCCGGTGGACGTGTTGTCCCTGGCCGACGAGTTGCAGCGCGTCCTCGACCCCAAGGGCGTCGGGCGCATCACGGGAATCACGCTGTTCGGCCTGCTGCAGCTCCTCGAGGTCGAGCGCAAGAGCGGTCTCGTCGTCGTGCAGGCGTCGGGGGAGGCGGAGCGCGAGGGCCGGCTCTACTTCGACCATGGGGACCTCGTCCACGCCCACACCGACCATCTCGAGGGCCTGGAGGCGGCGTACGAGATTCTCGGTTGGCCGGATCCCTCGGTCGAGATCTTCTACAAGCGCCGCGCGCGCCAGCGCACGGTGCGGGAGCCGTTGCAGGGTGTGTTGATGGAGGCGGCGCGGCTGCTCGACGAGCGCGGGCGAGGGGGCGAG
Source organism: Gemmatimonadales bacterium (assembly GCA_050733275.1). Lineage (GTDB taxonomy): Bacteria > Gemmatimonadota > Gemmatimonadetes > Gemmatimonadales > GWC2-71-9 > 20CM-2-65-7. The sequence goes on along the minus strand of JBOHSP010000416.1, from coordinate 3,643 downwards.
GAAGACCGTCCGGTTGCCGCGGCCGAACCGCCGCGCGACGCGGGCACGGAACATCTGCTGGACGAGGTCCTCAAGATCGACGGCGCCGTGGGGGCCGCGCTCGTGCGGGCGTCGGGCGGCGCGCTGCTGGGGCAGCTCAGCGTGCAGCGCGGGCTCGACATGGCCCACGCGGCGAGCCTGATCGAGGAGATCGTGCGGGCCGCGCGGCAGCTCGACGATCGGCTCGAGGACGTCATGGTGACGCTGGGGAAGCAGTATCACCTGATCCGCTTCGTCGGGCCCGGGCACGACGTGTTCCTGCACGTTGTGCTCGACCGCGAGCGGGCGAGTCTCGGCCTGGCGCGGCAACAGCTCGCCAAGCTCGCGCGGCGCCGCGCCTAGACCCTAGGGCACGGGCAACCCGCTGGGCACCGACGGCGGAGTGAGGGCGGAGAGATCCCGCGCCGCCGGGTCGGTGAGCGACTCGAGGAACGCCACGAGATCCGCGATCTCCGCATCGGTCAGCTCGATCGGCTCGCGCACCCGAAAGTCCAGGTTCGCGAGAATCGCGTCGATGGTGGCCGCGTCGCCGTGATAGCTGTCGCGCACCGCCGGCGGCAGCTGCGCCGGATCGTAGGTGTGCAGCGAGGTCGGCACGTCGGTGTAATGGCGGACCGCGCCCTCGAGCGTGGCAAACGCGCCGTTGTGGAAGTAGGGCGCCGTCAGCTCCACGTTGCGCAGCGGGACCACCCGAAAGACGAACCGGTAGAACTCGTTGTTGAAGATCTCGCCGCGGCCCAAATCGAGCGGCGTGCCCGCCCCCACCCCGGGCCCGAGCTGCGGCACCCCCGTGTTGGCGAAGCTGTTGCCGCCCAGGAAGGGCCCGTTGTGGCAGGTCGAGCACCGCGCCTCGCCGAAGAACAACAGCGCGCCGCGCTTGGCCTCCAGCGAGAGCGCCGCGTCGTCGCGGTTGAGATACCGATCGAACGGCGAGTTCGTCTTCGTCAGGGCGGCCATCTGGAAGGCCGCGATCGCCTCGGCGGCGTGGACGAAGCGGAGATTCGCCGTGCCCACGGTGGGAAAGGCCGCGTTGAAGAGCGTCACGTACTCCGGGATGGCGAGCAGGCGATTCACCACGGCCTGCCAGATCGCCGTGGCTGCGGTGTCGGCGAACTGCGCCAGCTCGTTGGGGTTGCCGAACACGTCCACGTCGCCCGGCTCGCCGCGCATCTCGCGCCGGTTCAGCACGGGCAGCATCGCCTGGGCCACGAGCACGTGCGCAGTCGCCGGCAGCGGCGGCTGGTCCAGCGAGTCGGCGGGATGGAGCCCGTGACGCGTGAGCCGGCCGTCCCAGAACACGTATTGCAGGCCGAGGCTGGCGTTCAGCAGCGACGGGGCGCTGCGCGGGACGAACTCGCGTCCCGCGCCGAGCATCCGCGCCGGCCCTTCCCCGGTACCCCCGGTCCCCACCGCGAGCGGCAGTCCGTCGGCCGCATGCTGGGCGGGGTCGTGGCAGGTCGCGCAGGCGATATCCCGGTTGCCGCTGAGGACTTTGTCGAACAGCAGCGCGCGCCCCAGCGCCACGCGCGCGGGGTTCTGGCTCGGCATCGCGCCGATGGGCACGACGTTCCACTGGCCGATGGCGCGGCGCAGCTCGGCGTCGATCGACGCGAGCCCGGCCGGCGGCGGGGACTCGTCGCATCCCGCGGCCAGGGCGAGCGTCGCGACACCCAGTAGTTGCACGAAGCGTGTCATCTCCGGACTCCTTGCCGCGTCAGTGCAGCGGCAACGATAGCGAGATCTGGTGCGTCGTGGTGCTGACGTCCGTCAGCATGAGCGGCCCGCTCGGTGCGGCGAGGATCGTCGCCCCCGCGAGCCTCATCTCGTTCACCGGCCCAAACACCGCCTGCACGCCCGGACGGCCCGCGCCGTGCGTCACGCGCCCGCGGTAGCGCAGCTCGAACTCCGGAAACCGGAGACTAAGCCCCCAGGTGGGCGTCCACTCGAGCCAACCGGTGGTGAGCGACCGTTCCGCGCGCACCACGTGGTCGATCTGCTCGAGGTCGTAGTGGGTCGATCGCACGATGAGGCCGAACTGCAGCCCGACCGCCTTGCCGAGGCCGTTCAGCGCGATGTCGCGGCCCACGCCGAAACGCAGCAGCACGTTGGAGAAGCTGAACCAGTTCTCGACCGTTTTGGCGCCGGCCGCGAGCGTATCGCCGGCGGCGATGACGAGGGGCGCCGCCGCGTCGGCCCAGGTGTAGCTGCGGATCGGCTCGTAGATCAGGTCCGCCCCGAACGTCGCCGCCCCGCGCACGCGGGAGACGCCGACGCCGAAGTTGAACGCCGAGGAGTAGCCGGGGTCCCGCGGAATCACCGGCACGTTGGCCAGCTCGTATTCGGGGATTTTGGGATGCGAGGCGCGGTTGAACGTGCCCAGCCATCCGATGCGCCATCCGTCCGCGCCGATCGGCATCTCGTACTTGACCTGCAGCCCCCAGGTGTTGGTGCGCTCGTGATTCTCCTCCACCCGGGCCCGTTCGCGGAACAGTTCCGACGCGGGGTCCCAGAACCGATCCGCATAGATGACCTCGTGGTCCGCCGCGAAGCGATTGTGCAGCAGCAGCGCCTGGAGCGAGCGGTGGCCCCGCTCACCCGGCCAATCCTTGAGGACGCCGAGCCGCAGGTCCAGCGCGTGACCCTGCTGCTCGACGCGGCGGCTGTCGGCGTAGAGCAGATCGACGCCGTCCACCGCGCGCAGACCGGTCCAGAACGCGCTGGCGCCGATGGACAGGCGCCGGCCGGGGAACGCGGTGCCGATCATCGCGAAGGCGTAGCGGTTCCCGTGCGCCCGGCCGTCGGCGGGAATCAGCCGGGGATCGTCCACCTGAGGCAGCGGCGAAAAAATCACGCCCCCCTGATCAGGAGGCCGGCTCGGCTCCACCTGTTGCAACGCGAGCGCCAGGCCGCCGTACCAGTTGCCGTGTCGGGCCAGCGCCGCGACCGGCAGCGAACGCCCGCCGCCGGTGCCGTGGGAGACGCTGTACACGGTCGGCGCGCTGAAGAAGCGCGCCCCAGCGACCCGGGAGCCCAGGGCGGGATTGACGAAGGGATCCAGCAACGAATCCGCGAGCGCGATCGACACGCCACCCAGGCCGAGGTTATCGGAGGGAAAGATCAGGAATTGATCTCCCTGGGCGATGGGCACGGTCTTGATCGAGATCAGCTGGGCAACAGCGGGGCTGGCCGGCATGGCAGCGCCGAGCAGCATCACGGCGCAGCGGAAGGCGCGACGGCCGAAGGGCGGCATACGGCACCTCGAGGGCTAGGGCGTTCCATACCATACCCGCCGAGGTGAGGCTTACGTCACGTGCCCGGCGGGCCGCGCCGTTTCAGGCCCGCTAAGGGGTAGCACCGTCATGCCGCGCGTATGGAGGGGTAGGCCCTACCCCCTGGGGGCGACGTGGGACGGGCGGGGGGTGAATTTTGCGCTGTTTTCCCAAAACGGGACCGGCGTCGAGCTTTGCCTTTTCGACGGACCCGAGGATGCCGATGAAACCGCCCTGATCGACATCCGCGAACGCACCGACCAGGTCTGGCATTGCTATCTGCCCGACGTGCGGCCCTGCCAGCTCTATGGCTACCGGGTCCACGGGCCGTACGA
>JBOHSP010000415.1:0-2111 GCA_050733275.1 Gemmatimonadales bacterium | reverse complement strand
CTCCCGCGCGTAGGCGAGGGCGGCCGCCGCCCGGTCGCCGCGGTCCCACGCCTTCTCGGCGTCGGACCGGGGACGCGGCGGAGCGGCCGCGACCGAGTCCTGCGCCGCGACTCCCGGCGCCACGGCGATGCAGAGGGCGACCAGCGCCGCCGTGCGGCGCGTCAGCGTGGAGCCCAGCAGAATCCCCACCGCCGCGATCAGGGGGATCCAGGCCCGGTGCCGCCCCCGCTGCGTGCGGCTTTCGGTGGCCGTGGCGCGCTTGTACGAGGCCACGAGATCGCGCACGGCGCCGGCCTGATCCGGCAGGTCGGCCGCCACGACCGTGCCCTGCGCGGCATCGGCGATGGCGTTCAGCACATCGTCGCGCCGCTGCGTCTCGACGGGCCGGCCCTCCTCGTCCTCCTGCCACGCGACGAACGCGCCGCGATCGTCGCGCACGGGAATCCGGGCGGGCTCGCGGCCACCCTGCGCGACCAGAATGACATGAATGCCGAGGGCCGCGATCTGGCGAGCCTCCTCCACTACGCGCGCCAGCGAGTCGTGCGCCTCGCCGTCGCTGAAGACCACGAGCACGCGATCGGCGATCTCCGGGCTGCCGCGCAGCAGCTCGGCGCCCTGAGCGAGCACGGGGGCCAGCGCGGTGCCGCCCTCCGACGCGATATCGGGATCGATCGCGTCGAGATAGAGCGTGAGCGCCGATCCGTCGACCGAGAGCGGCGACAGAATGTAGCTCGCCCCGGCGAACGCGATCAGGCCGAGCCGGTCGCCGTCGAGATCCTGCACCAGACGTCGCGCCTCGCGCAGCGTGCGGCCCAGACGGCTGGGCGTCGCGTCTTCGGCCAGCATCGAGCGGGAGATGTCCACGGCCATGACGAGGTTCAGGCCGCGGGTTTCGGTGACGATGCGCTCTTCGCCCCAGCGCGGGCCGGCAAGCGCGATCGCCGCGCAGGCCGCGGCCAGACCGAGTGCCGCGGGCCCGAACCGCCCGGCCGCCCGGGCCAGCCGCGCCGTGCTCTCCGACCACGCCGCCGCGCGGCGCAGGCGGACGCGGCGGGCCCACGCCGCCGCGGCCCACACGGCGCCCCCGACGACGGGGGAAAGCATGAGCACCAGCGGGGCGTCGACCGTCATGGCACGCGCACCGCGACCGTTCCGGCGACTACCAGCTCCAGCGCCAGCGCGAGCAGGCCCACGGCGAGCGGCCAGCGGTACGCTTCCTCGAAGCGCCGGTACACGAGCTGCTGGACCGGCGTCTTCTCGAGCCGGTCGATCTCGGCGAACACGTTGGACAGCGAAGCGGCGTCGGTCGCGCGGAAGTACCGGCCGCCCGTCGTGCGCGCCACTTCGCTCAGGAGCTGCTCGTCGATCCGCACGGGCAGGGTCTCGTAGCGCAGGCCGAGCGGCCCCTGCCCCGTGGGCACGGGCGCTTCGCCCTGGGTGCCGACGCCGATCGTATAGATCTTGATGCCGAACGCAGCGGCCGCCTGGGCCGCCGTGCGCGGGTCCACGGTGCCGCGGTTGTTCTCGCCGTCGGTCAGCAGGACGACGACCTTGCTCTTCCCGGGCGCACGGCGCAGCCGGTTCGCGGCGGTGGCGATGGCGGTGCCGATCGCCGTGCCGTCTTCCAGGATGCCGACGCGCAGCTGCCGGATCGCTTCTTCGAGCACCGTGTAGTCGGTGGTGATCGGCACCTGGGTGAGCGCCTGCGCGGCGAACGCGACCAGCCCGATGCGGTCGGACGCGCGCGCGCGCACGAAGTCGGTGGCCGTGCGGCGCGCCACGTCGAGCCGGTTGCGCGGCGAGAAGTCCTCGGCCAGCATGCTGCTCGACACGTCCACGGTGAGCACGATCGAGATCCCTTCGCGGCGCAGCTCGGCGCGCGCCGAGCCGAGGCGGGGGCCGGCGGCCGCGACGATCCACGCGCCCAGACACAGCGAGCGGAGCGCCACCGGGAGCCGCGCGATCCAGCGCCGCTCCACCGGCCCGGCGGCGGGCCGCACGTCGCTGAGCGGGGCGCCCGGCAGCCGCACCAGACGCCGCGCGCGCCACCACCACCACAGCGGCACCGCGGCGAGCAGCACGAGCAGCAGCGGCCGCGCGAACGTCACGGC
>JBOHSP010000414.1:0-6414 GCA_050733275.1 Gemmatimonadales bacterium | reverse complement strand
GTTTGCGCTCGCCGAGGCGGCCGCCGCCCGCGGGGCCCGCGTCGCGCTGGTGACGGGATCCACGCCGATCGATCCGCCAGCCGTCGCGGACGTGACGCGCGTCGAGACGACGGCGGAGATGCAGGAGGCGGTGCAGCGGCTGGTCCGGGACGCCGACGCGCTGCTCATGGTGGCCGCGCCGGCGGACTTCCGGCCCAAGCGCGCGGCGCCGCGCAAGCAGCCGCGCCGCGGCGGCGCCGTCACCCTCGAGCTCGAGCCCACGCCGGACATCCTCGCGAGCCTGGAGCGCCCCGCCCGCTGCGTCGTGGTCGGCTTCGCCCTGGAAACGGGCGGGGACGGGCTCGCCAACGCGCGGGCAAAGTTGCAGAATAAGAAGCTCGATTTCGTGATCCTGAACGACGCGCTCGAGCCCGGCGCCGGTTTCGAGGTCGCGACCAATCGCGTGACGATTCTGGGACGGAACGGCCTCCAGGTGGACGTGCCGGTCCTGCCCAAGCGCGATGTGGCCGAACGCATCCTCGACCTGGTGGAAACAGCGTTGTGACCGAACGGCGTACCGGACAAGAGTTGGCGCGGCGGTATCTCGAACAGCAGCGGTTGCTGGGGGGAGAGTCGGTGATTCTGCAAGCCCTCCCAGATCCCGCGAGCGCTTTGGAGTCCCCGGGCTGCCGCCCGGGGTCAGAAGATCCCCAGCGAGCTCCAGCCTCTCTGACGCCCACACCGAGCTTGCCGGTTACCCCGGGCTTGCGTTCGGGGTCAGAAATTCCCCCACCGACTCCCGGTGTTCTGACCCCGGGCGAGAGCCCGGGGACTCGAAAGGGAGAGCTCCAGGGTCTCCCCCCCGCTGGCCTGAGTTTCGACCCGCCGGCCACCGATCTCTTCGCCACCGATCCCATTCAGCAGGCGCAGTCGCTCGCCGACGTCGCGACCCTCGTCGCGGCGTGCACGCGTTGCCGCCTGTGCGAGGGACGGGCGCACACGGTCCCGGGGGAAGGGCCGGCGGACGCGCGGCTCGTCGTCGTCGGCGAGGGGCCGGGCCGCACGGAAGACGAGACCGGGCGGCCGTTCGTGGGCCGCGCGGGCGAGCTGCTCACCAAGATCCTCGGCGCCATCGAGCTGCCGCGGGAGCAGGTGTTCATCTGCAACATTGTCAAGTGCCGGCCGCCGGAAAACCGCTTGCCGTTGTATGACGAGATCGCGGCCTGCGTGCCATTCTTGTATCGCCAGCTCGAGCTGCTGCGCCCCACGGTGATTCTGGCGATGGGCGGCACGGCGGCACAGACGCTGCTCGACACCAAGCAGTCGCTCGGGGCGCTGCGGAAGCAGGTGCACCGGTTCCGCGGCATTCCCGTCGTCGTCACGTATCACCCTGCGGCGCTGTTGCGCAACCCCAACTGGAAGCGACCAACCTGGGATGACGTCCGTATCGTCCGCCGTATCCTCGACGCCGCCTGAAGGCCGGGAGTTCGCGGGGCGCCAGGCGCCCTGGAGCAACGAGGCCGAGCAGGCGGTGCTGGGCGCGATGCTGCTCGATCAAGATGCCGCGCTCAAGGCGGCCGAGATCCTCGACGACACGATGTTCTATCGCGAGGGCCATCGCCTGCTGTTTCGCGCGATGCTGGCCCTCACCGAGCGAGGCGACGTCATCGACCCCGTCACGCTGCGCGATGCGCTGACTCGCCGGGGGGATCTCGACCGCGCCGGCGGCATGGAGTACATCGCCGCGCTCATCGACGTCGTGCCCACGACGGCCAATGTCGACTACCACGCGCGCATCGTGCGCGACAAGGCCGTGCTGCGGCGCCTGGTGGAAGCGGCGACGGCGATCATCCAGGACATCTACGACGGCCATGGGACCGCGGGAGAGGTCCTCGACAACGCCGAGCACCGCGTCTTTCAGGTTGCCCAGTTCCGGCGCGCCGAAGAGTTCATCCGCATCAAGGAGCTGATCTGGCCCACGATGGAGCGGATCGAGCAGCTCCAATCGGGCGCGGGCGCCGTGACGGGGGTGGCCAGCGGCTTCCTCGACCTCGACCGCCTCACCGCCGGCTTTCAGCGCGCCGACCTCGTGATCGTCGCCGCCCGCCCATCGATGGGAAAGACGGCGTTGGCGCTCAACATCGTGCAGCACGCCGCGATCGAGCACAACGTGGGCGTAGCGATCTTCTCACTGGAGATGTCGAAGGACCAACTGGTGCAGCGGTTGCTCTGCTCCGAAGGCCTGGTGGACGCGCAGCGGCTGCGCCGCGGCCAGCTGCGCGACGACGACTACCCGAAGCTCGCCCGCGCGGCCGGCCTGCTCGGCACCGCGCCGATCTGGATCGACGACTCGGCGGCGCTGACCCCGCTCGCCATGCGCTCCAAGGCGCGGCGCCTCAAGGCCGAGCACGACATCCAGCTCATCATCGCGGATTACCTCCAGTTGATGCAGGGCCCCGGCGATGTTGAAAACCGACAGCAGGAGATCTCCTACATTTCGCGCTCGCTCAAGGCCCTGGCCAAGGAGCTGGACGTGCCGGTCGTCGCGATCTCGCAGCTCTCGCGCGCGCCCGAGCAACGCGGCGGCGAGCACCGCCGGCCGCAGCTCTCCGATCTGCGCGAATCGGGCGCGATCGAACAGGATGCGGACGTGGTGTGCTTCATCTATCGCCAGGAGTTCTACGACGGCCCGGTGGACCCGAAGACGAACGAGAGCATCGAGGGGATCGCCGAGGTGATCGTCGGCAAGCAGCGCAACGGACCGACCGGCACGGTGAAGCTCCACTTCAAGAAGGAATACACCCGCTTCGACAACTACTCGCCGCGCGAGGCCCCGGCGGAGGCGGTGCGTGGCTAAAGGCTCCGTGTTTCGCTGCACCGAGTGCGGCGCCGACCAGCCGAAATGGGGCGGGCGCTGCGAGGGGTGCGGCGCGTGGAACACGCTGGTCGAAGAAGCGGTGGGGAAGGTCAGAAGGTTGGAAGGTGGGAAGGTGCCGCTCGGCGCCCCTCCCGTCCGACTTTCCGACCTTCCCACCGTCCAGACGGAGCGGTGGCGCTCCGGCCTCAACGAATTCGACTTCGTCCTGGGCGGCGGCATCGTGCCCGGCTCGGTTACCCTGATCGGCGGGGAACCGGGGATCGGCAAGTCCACGCTGCTGATGCAGTGCGCCGCGCGGCTCGAGGCGCAGGGCGTCGGGACGCTGTACGTCTCGGGCGAGGAGTCGCCCGAGCAGCTCCGGCTCCGCGCCGAGCGGCTGGGGGAGGGCGCCGGGGCCATCCACGTGCTCGGCGAGACGCGGCTCGACGCCGTCCTGCACCACGCGGCCGCGCTCGCGGCGCGCGTCGTCGTGGTCGACTCGATTCAGACGACCTATACGGACGACCTCGAGGGCGCCCCCGGGAACGTGGGGCAGGTGCGGGAGTGTGCCGCGCGGCTGATGCGCTTCGCCAAGGACGCCGGGCCGGCCGTGCTGCTCGTGGGCCACGTGACCAAGGGGGGCGGCATCGCCGGCCCCAAGACGCTGGAACACATCGTCGACACCGTCGTGTATTTCGAGGGCGAAGCGACGCTCGACCACCGCATCCTGCGCGCGGTCAAGAACCGCTTCGGCTCGGTGGACGAAATCGGCGTGTTTCAGATGACCGGCGCCGGCCTGGAGCCCGTCGCCAATCCGGCCGCGGCATTCCTCGCGGGGCGGAGCGCGGGCGTGTCGGGCTCGGCCGTCACGGCGCTGCTCGAAGGAACGCGTCCGTTGCTGGTCGAGATCCAGGCCCTCGCCTCCAAGGCCGGCTTCGGGACGCCGCAGCGGGTCGCCACGGGGCTCGATCACCGCCGGCTCGCCGTCCTCCTGGCCGTGCTGGAGCGGCGGGCCGGGCTGCCGTTCGGCGGGCTCGACGTGTTCGTGAACGTCACGGGGGGCGTGCGGCTGCTCGAGCCGTCCACCGACCTCGCGGTGCTCGCGGCCCTCGTCTCCAGCGTGCACGACCGTCCCGTGCCGTCCGACGCGGTGTTTCTGGGCGAGGTGGGGTTGGGCGGCGAGATTCGGCCCGTCGCCGGTGCCGAGCGGCGGCTGGCCGAGGCGGCGCGGCAGGGCTTCCGCCGCGCGTTCGTGTCATCGCGATTTCGGAGCAGCGGAACACTCAGTGGCTTCGCCATCATCGGAGTGGAGGGCATCGGTGACCTCGCCCGGCGGCTCGCCGCCTGACGTCGGGGTCGTCATCGTGGCGGCGGGCGCGGGCGTGCGCGCCGGGCCCGGCGAGCCGAAGCAGTTCCGGGCGATTTTCGGCGTGCCGATGCTGCTGCGCGCGCTGCGTCCGTTCGCGGCGCATCCCGAAGTGCGGCACGTCGTGGTCGTGCTGCCCCCCGGCTATGCGGAGCGGCCGCCGGAATGGCTTCACAAGCTGCGCGGCGAGCGGGTGGTGCTGGTGGCGGGCGGCCCCCAGCGCGCCGCGTCGGTGCGCGCCGGGCTGGCGGCGCTGGGACCGGACACGGCCGTCGTGCTGGTGCACGATGCCGCGCGGCCGTTCGTGAGCCGCGGCACGATCGACGCGGTGATCGCCCGGGCCCGCGCCGGCGTGGGCGCGGTGGCGGCCGTGCCCGTCGCCGACACCCTCAAGGAAATCGGGGCGGGAGCGCACCGGCCGACGCCGCGCATCACGCGCACAGTGGACCGCGAGCGCATCTGGCGCGCGCAGACGCCGCAGGGCTTTCCCCGGCCGATGCTCGACGCGGCCTATGCCCGGCTCGAGCCCTCGCCCAACGGCGCAGGCACGCCGAGTGACGATGCGGAGATATGCGAGCGCGCCGGCTTTCCGGTGGAGCTGGTGCCCGATTCGCCGCACAACATCAAGATCACCACCGCCGACGACTTCCGCATCGCCGAGGCGCTGGCGCGTGAGCTGCAGTGAGCGCCGTGCCGTTCCGCACCCCTGCGGAGATCGCCGCCGCGATCCCGCAGGTGGTCGCGCACCTGGGCGGCGGCGGGCTGCTGGCCTACCCGACCGAGACGGTCTACGGCCTGGGCTCGCGCGTCGCGGAACCGGACGTGGCGGCGCTCGCGGCCCTGAAGGGTCGCCGCAGCGACAAACCGTTTCTCTTGCTGATCAGCGATCGCGCCATGGCCGAGGCGTACGGGCTGGCCTTCAACGCCTCGGCCGACGCACTGGCGCGGGCCTTCTGGCCCGGTCCCCTGACCCTCGTCCTCCCCGGCGGGTCGGGACGCGTGCCGGACCTGCTCCGGGGTGCCACGCCCGGCGGGGGAACCGCGGTGCGCTGGACGTCGCACGCCGCGATCGCCCGCCTCGTGGCGGCACTCGGCGAGCCGCTCACCTCCACGTCCGCCAATCTGCGCGGGCGCCAGCCGGCGCCGGGCGCCGCCGCCATCGCCCGCGACTTTGCCCCGGCCGTCCGCTCCGGGCGGCTCCTCGTGCTCGATGGAGGCGTGCTGGGGAACCGGCCGCCCTCGACCGTGGTTGATTGCACCGAGCCCGCCCCGCGACTGGTACGGGAAGGCGCGCTCAGTCTCGCCGCGCTGCGCCGCGCCGCGGGGCACCTGGCGCCGTGATCAAGAACGTCCTGTTCGTGTGCACCGGCAACATCTGCCGCAGCCCGCTCGCCGCCGCGCTGCTCGAGCGCGCGCTGAAGCAGCGTGGCCTCGACGAGGTGCGCGTCTCGTCGGCGGGGACGGGGGCCTGGGACGGCGCCCCCGCCTCCGAAGGCGCCTACCTCGTAGGCCTGGAGCGGGGCCTCGATCTCTCCAGCCACCGCGCCCGCCTGCTCACCCGCGAGATGGTGGAGCAGTCCGATCTCGTCCTCACAATGGCGCGCCACCACCGCGCCCGCGTGGACGAGCTCGGCGGGGAAGGGCGGGTCTTCGTGCTTGGCGCGTACACCGGACGGGAAGGGGACGCCGAAGTGAGTGATCCCTTCGGCGGCGACCTCGACGTGTACCGCCACACCTGCGGCGAGCTCGAAGCGCTGGCCGCCGCCGTCGCGGAGCGACTGGCCGCCGAAAGCAATCGTGGAGATCAGCGCTAAGACCAGGCTGCTCGCGATCATCGGCGATCCGGTGATCCATTCGCTTTCGCCTTCCATGCATAACGCCGCTTGCCGCGCGCTGGGGCTGGATGCCGTCTATGTCGCGCTGCGCGCCTCCGCCCGGGCCGTACCGGCCCTGCTCGAGGCGTTCGCGCTGGCCGGCGTCGCCGGCAATGTCACGGTGCCCCACAAGGAGGCGGTGGAACGATGCCTCGCGCGGAAAACGGATACCTGCGTCCGCGCGGGGGCGTGCAATACGTTCTGGCCGGAGGATGGCGTCTTGATGGGCGACAACACCGACGTGTCCGGCGTCACGGCCGCCCTGGCGGCGCTGGGCGTGGAGCGGGGGGGGCGCTGGCTGGTGATCGGCACGGGAGGGTCGGCGCGCGCGGTGGCGC
>JBOHSP010000413.1:0-5118 GCA_050733275.1 Gemmatimonadales bacterium | reverse complement strand
CGGCGTCGGCGCGCCGACCGCCGTGTCGGCGACCGGCGGCAGGGGCTGCGGCCGCCCGATCAGGCGCCCGCCCGCCCGCAGCAGCGGCTCGCGAAACCACCACACGAGGACCAGGGCGCCGACGACGGCCACAGCGCACCCGAGCCGGTAGATCCCCTTAAGGCAGCCGTTCACGTTGCCTCACTTGATACACCGGACCGTCGGGGCCGAGCGTGCTCTGCACGAGGTCGACGCCGTTCACGAGCGTCGTGGCGGTGAAGGCCAGGGCGTCGATCGCCGAGCCCAGGCCCCGGAACTCGCCCGGCCGCGCGCGCCTGGTGCGACCGACCGTCACGTGCGGGCGGAACGCCCGCGCCTCCGTGGCGAACCCCAGGGGCTCGAACGCCCGCTCGACGGCGTGTTGCAGCAGCTCGAGCGCCGGGTCGGGCTCGACGCCCGCCCAGATCACCCGCGGCCGGTCGAAATCGGGGAACACGCCGAAGCCCTCGATGTGGACCGGAATCCCGCGCGCCCCGCTCGTCGCCTGGCGCAACGCGGCCTGGAGCTCCGGCTCGCGCGCCTCCTCCATGTCCCCGAGAAACTTGAGGCTGAGATGGATGCATTCCGGCCGCACCCACTTCACGGGCAGCCCCCGCTCGCGCAACGGCCCCAGCGCGTCCCACAGCGGATGCCGCACGCTGTCGGGAAAATTGAGCGCGACAAACAGCCTCACGAAGCGACCGGACGGTCGGCCAGGAGACTGCCGCGGCGGTAGCCGCGGGGGTCGATCTCGACCCGCGCGAACCCGAGCACGCGCAGCCGCTCCCCGATCGCCGCGCGCCGCGCCTCGACCCACGGGATCCACGGCGGCTCCACCTCGATCCGCGCCCGCTCCCCCAAATGCCGGACCCGGACGTCCCCCTCCACGCCGAGGCCGCGGAGATACGCTTCCGCCGCTTCGACCTGGCGCAGCCGGCCCGGGGTGATCGCGAGGCCGTACTGCACGCGGCTCGACAGGCACGGTGCGGCCGGCGCGTTCCAGGTGGGCAGCCCCAGCTCGCGCGACGCCGCCCGGATGGCGGCCTTGGTGAGCCCCGCTTCGGCGAGTGGCGAACGCACGCCCGCGCGTTCGCCCGCGGCGCGGCCCGGCCGGTGCTCCCGCAGATCGTCGGCATTTGTGCCGTCGCACACCACGGCGAGCCCTCGGGCCGCGGCGAGCGGCAGCAGACGGCTCCACAGCTCGGTCTTACAGAAGAAGCATCGGTTCGTGGGATTCGCGAGGTAGCTCGGGTCCTCGAGCTCGCGCGTGGCGATCTCCAGCACCGGCACGTCGAAGCGGCCCGCAACCTCTCGGGCCGCCCGCCACTGCTCTTCGGGATAGGAGGGGCTGCGGCCGATCACGGCGAGCAGGCGCTCGCGCCCCAGCTCCTGGCGCAGCACCACCGCGAGGAAGGCCGAATCGACTCCCCCCGAATAGCCAAGCAGCACAGAGGGGAACGTCCGCACCAGGGCGCGCAGGTCGGTCAGGGTCCCAGGGGCGCTCGCCATGCCCAATAGTAGTGCGCCGAGTGTCCTAATCAAAGGACATTTCGGGGCGGGACTGGTAGCTTTCTCCGCGTGGGAACCCGGCGCGCAGGTCGCGGTGTTCACGCGTACCAACCCTCGCCACATCACATACCGGAGCTCGACTGATGGCGGCCCTCAGCGGCAAGGCGCTCGTCGCCTATCTCATCGTCTGCGTGTTCTGGGGCTCGACCTATCTCGCCATCAAAATTGGCGTGACGGAGCTGCCGCCGTTTCTGTTCGCCGGCGTGCGCTTCGCGGTCGCGGGCGTGCTGCTCCTGGTCCTGGCACGCGCGCTGGGCGATGCGCTTCCCCGGCGCGCGCGCGAGTGGCGCACGCTCGCCATCGTCGGCGTGCTCCTGCTCGGCGGCGGCAATGCGTTCGTCGTCTGGGCGGAGCAATACACCACCTCGGGCGTCGCCAGCATCTTCGTCGTGACCGTTGCACTGTGGATGGCCTTCCTCGACGCCGTAGTCCCCGGTGGCTCGGGCCGACTGGGTTGGCGGGTCGTGGTCGGATTGCTGTTCGGGTTTCTCGGAACGCTGCTCCTCGTGGGGACGAGCCCGGCGGAGATCGTGCGCGCCGATCTCCGCGGCCCGGCCGCGCTCACAGCCGCGACGATTTCCTGGTCGGCCGGCTCGATCTACGCAAAGCGCCATCCGACCGAGACCAGCCCCTACATGAGCGCCGCGCTCCAGATGCTGATCGGCGGCGGGCTGGTGACGCTCGTGGGATCGGCGCTCGGCGAGTGGGGCGCGTGGCACCTGAACGCCCGCGGTCTGGGCGCGATGGCCTATCTGGTCGTGTTCGGCTCGATTCTCGGCTACAGCGCCTACGCGTACGCGTTGCGCCACGCGTCCGCCACGATCGTGGGCACCTACGCGTACGTCAATCCCGTGATTGCCGTGCTGCTGGGCTGGCTGCTCCTCGACGAGCCGGTGGGCGGTCGCACGTTCCTCTCGATGGCGATGATCCTCGGCGCGGTGGTGTGGATTCAGCTGACGCATGGGGCGCGACGGCCATTGGAAGAGCAACGCCCGGCCGCCCCGACGCCCGGGCGCCCCGCGACCGAACCGGCCGTCGGGCCGTTAGGCCGTCCGGCCGTCAATCGGGAGGCCACGTGAGCTGCGACGAGCTGAGCCTCGATCCGCGGAGTCCCGCGGAGTGGGAGGCGCTGCGCGTGCTCGGCCACCAGATGGTGGACGACATGCTCGAGTATCTGCGCACCGTGCGCGAGCGGCCGGTGTGGCGCCCCGTGCCCGGGGACGTGCGGGACCGGCTCCTCGCCGAGCCTCTCCCCCGGACCCCCACGCCGGCCGCCGACGTCTACCGGCACCTCCAGCGCGACGTGCTTCCCTACCCCACCGGCAACGTGCATCCCCGGTTCTGGGGGTGGGTAATCGGGACCGGCACGCCCGTCGCGATGCTCGCCGACATGCTGGCGTCCGGCATGAACCCCCAAGTGGCCGAATTCGATGACGCGGCGGCGGTGGTCGAAAACCAGGTGATCCGGTGGCTGGTCGAGCTGCTGGACATGCCCGACGGCACGCACGGCCTGCTGGTCTCCGGCGGCTCCATGGCGAACTTCGTCGGCCTGGCGGTGGCGCGAAACGCGCGCGCCGGGTTCGACGTGCGGGAGCGCGGGGTGCGGGGGGCGACGGCGCCGCTCACGGTCTACGCCTCGAGCGAAACCCACTCGTCCGTGCGCAAGGCGATCGAGCTGCTGGGATTGGGGCGGGAGGCGCTGCGCCTCCTGCCCGTGGACCGGGAGTATCGCATCGACGTCGCGGCCTTGCGGGCGGCAATCGCCGCCGATCGCGCCGCCGGCGCGCATCCGATCTGTGTCGTCGGCAACGCCGGCACGGTCAATACCGGCGCGACGGACGACCTGCCGGCGCTGGCCGCGCTGTGCCGCGCCGAGCAGCTGTGGCTGCACGTGGACGGCGCGTTTGGCGCGCTCGCGGCCCTCGCGCCGGCGCTGCGGCCGCTCGTGGCCGGCCTCGAGCAGGCCGACTCCGTCGCGTTCGACCTGCACAAGTGGCTGTACATGCCCTACGAGGTGGGCTGCACCCTGGTGCGCGACCAGCAGGCGCACCGCGGCACGTTCTCCGTCACGCCGGCGTATCTCGCCGCCTTCGATCGCGGTATCGCGGCGGGTGGGTTCCCGTTCGCCGAGCGCGGGGTACAGCTCTCGCGCGGGTTCCGGGCGCTGAAGGTGTGGATGTCGTTCAAGACGCACGGGCTCGACGCGTTCGCGCGGCTGATCGAGCAGAACGTGCGGCAGGCGCATTATCTCGCGGGTCTTGTGACGCAGCACCCCCGGCTCGAGCTGCTCGCCCCGACGCCGCTCAACGTGGTCTGTTTCCGCTACACCATTCCCGGAGCGGCCGAGGACGCGCTCACTGCCCTGAACCGCGAGATCCTGTTGCGCGTGCAGGAGAGCGGCGTCGCGATTCCCTCACACACGGTGCTGGACGGCCGCTTCGCGCTCCGCGTGGCGGTGACGAACCACCGCAGCCGCCGCGCCGATTTCGACCTGCTGGTCCGGGCCGTCGCCGAGACGGGCGCCGCCTTACGCTGACACCGCGCCCGCGAGCTGCTCGAGCCGCGCCACGCGCTCCCCGATCGGGGGATGCGTCGAGAACAGCTTGAGCAGGCCGCCCCGAGAGGCGGCGAGCGGGTTCACCTGCGCGAGCGGCGCCATCGCCGGCTCGACGCGCAGCGGCACGCGGTGGGCGGCGGCATCGAGCTTGCGCAGCGCGTTCGCGAGACCCAGTGGATTCCCGGTGATCTCGGCGCCGCCCTGATCCGCTTTGAACTCGCGCTGCCGGCTGATCGCGAACTGGATCATCATCGCGGCGATCGGCGCCAGGATCACCATCAGCAGGCCGGCGAACGGACTGCCGCCGTCCTCGTCACCGCCGCCGAACCACAGCGCCATCCAGGCGAGATGACTGATCGCGCCCGCCATCGTGGCGGTCAGCGTCTGGAGCAGCATGTCGCGGTGCTTGATGTGCGCGAGCTCGTGCGCGAGCACGCCCGCCAGCTCCGGTTCGCTCACCGTGTCGAGCAGCCCGCGCGTGACGCACACGACCGCATGCTCGGGATTGCGGCCCGTCGCGAAGGCGTTGGGCTGCGCATGCGGCGCGACCGCGACCGTGGGCATCGGCAAGCCGGCCCGCTGCCGCAGCCGGTCCACCATGGCGTATAGCCCCGGTGCCTCGGCGGTCGTGACCACGCGCGCCCCGTAGGCGCGCAGCACGAAGCTGCCCGACTTGTAGTACATCACGAAATTCATGACGCCGCCGAACAGCAGCGCGAAGACGAGCCCGCCCTGGCCGCCGAAGGCCTGCCCCAACGCCGCGAGCAACGCGGTGAGGCCGGCCATCAGCACGAAAACCCGAATGTTCGTCATCGGCGCACCTCAAAAGGAAAAGGCGAGCCCTCGCGTACGCGAAGGTCTCGCCTGGCCACTTCGACCCGACCGCACCGTGCGCCCCGCTCGCCGGCGGGCGCAGTCCTGACGATGCGGTCGCGCGGGCCATCCGCGGCCCGCGTAGCTACTCCCCTTCCTGC
>JBOHSP010000412.1:0-5727 GCA_050733275.1 Gemmatimonadales bacterium | reverse complement strand
GCGATCAGCCCGATCTCGACCATCTCGCCGAGGGCCAGGGCCACCCAGACGGAGAAGCCGGCGGTGGACACGGCGGCGAGCGCGGCCGGCCCGATCAGGCGGCCCACCCAGATCGTGTCGATCAGGTTGAAGGAGAAGTGGCACGCCATCATCGCGACGGCGGGCGTCGCGAGCCGCACCACGAGGGGCTGGAGCGGACCGACGGTCAGCGCGCCCGCCGGGCGGGCCGGCGTGGCGGCGATCTCCGGCGGCTGCGCCGGCTTATCCGCCGACGTAGCGGGCCACCACGACGAGGGCGTCGTCTCTGCCGGTGGCGAAGCGGTCCAGAATGTCGTCCGCGAAGGCTTGCGGCGCGGTCCGCGTTTGCAGCGAATCGGTGAAGTTGGTGCTCACGCCATCAGTGGCGAAGATCAGGGTGTCGCCGCGCTGCAGCGGGACGCTGCGCGCGGTCGCCAGCACGGGTTCGGCGCCGACGAAGCCGGCGAGAGGCACGAGCGAGACGCGCGGCGGCCGGGCGGCGCCGTCGCCGCGCGCCAGGACGCCGCACACGTTGCCGACACCCAGCCAGGTCAGCCGGCGCGCTTTGGGCTCGAGCAGCGCGAGGTTCAGCACGACGCCGCGCGTGCCGCTGAGCGCGGCGTGACAGCGCGTCACAAGCTGCGGCAGGGACTCCTTCGCGTGGCGCTCGATCACGCCCACGGCGGCGTGCGCCGCGCTGGCCGCTTCCTCGCCGTGGCCCAGTCCGTCGACGACCGCGATGAGCACGCTCCCGCCCATCCGCTTCACCAGGGACAGATCTCCCGACTCCCGCTGCCCCGGCAGGGTGCGCGTCGCGATGCCGATATCGATCTTCACACGCGGCGCCGCCACTTCTTCATGGTGATCGTGGTGCCCTGCCCCACGGCCGATTCGATCTCGAACTCGTCCATCAATCGCTTCGCGCCGGGCAACCCCGCCCCCACGCCGTGCGAGGTGGAGTAGCCGTACTCCATCGCACGCTGGATGTCCTGAATGCCGGGTCCTTGGTCGCGGGCCACGACCACCACGCCCTGGCGGTCGCCGCTGTTGGCGAGACTGAGGCAGATCTCGCCGCGCTTGGCGTACATCAGGATGTTGCGCGCGATTTCGGAAATGGCGGCGGCGATCACCGTCTGCTCGCCGCTGGAGAATCCGGCGACCGCCGCGAGCGCCCGGCCTTGCTGGCGGGCCTCGACGACGTCTACGTCAGCGTCAATCGGCAGGCGGAGTTCTTCACCCACGGTCGCCGGGTCTCTTGGGTTTGGCGTCGAACTGGCGCTCCTCGCCCCGGCGGTTGAGGAAGGCCAGCCCTTCCTCGAGGTCGAGCACGGTCGCGACGCCTTTCAGCGTCAGGCCGAGTTGCACCATGGCGAACGCCACGTCCGGCTGAATGCCGACGATCACCGTCTCGGCGCCGCGGAGGCGCGCCATATGCGCGATGTCGCGCAGCGTGCGCACCGCGAACGAGTCCATCACGTCGAGGGCCGTGACGTCCACGATCACGCCCTTGCAGCGCGAACGGCCGACCTGCGCGATCAGCGCTTCCCGCAGGTGCGACAGGTCGGCGTCGGTGAGCGCGGACTGAATGGAGGCGATGAGATACGGCCCCTGCCGCAGAATCGGTACTTCCACTGCGTTCCTCCGCTGGCGGATGGGGGTCGGGGATTAACGCGTCGCGTCGGGCGCGACCTCGCGGCCCGGGATCGCCGACGGCGCCCGGTCGGCGAGCAGACGCTCGGCCTCTTCGATACCTCCCTGCAAGTCGCCCACGGTGGCCATCTCGCTCAGGTCCACGCCGATCGTCACCAGCGTCTGCGCGATCTCCGGCGAGAGGCCCGTCACGATCACCGTCGCGCCCAGGAGCCGGGACGCTTCGACGGTCTGCACGAGGTGGTTGGCGACTCCCGAGTCCATGGCGGCCACGCCCGTGACGTCGATCACGACGACCTTGGCACGGTTGGCGCGAATCGCGCGCAGCAATTGCTCGGTGAGCTGGCGGGCGCGCTGCGGATCGATCACGCCGATGATCGGCAGAATCAGCAGCCGGTCGCGCACCTGAAGCACCGGGGTCGACAGCTCCCGGATCGCTTCCTGTTGCTGACGGATGATGCGCTCGCGCTCTTCCACGAACCCGACGGCCACTGTGTTGGCGATGCGGTTCGCGGCGGGCTCGTAGCTGTCGAGAATCCGGTTGAGCTTGTCGACGTTGTCCTGGTATTTGTTGAACAGCGAGCGGGCCAGCACGTCACGCAGCAGCAGCACGATCCCGACGACTTCGTCCGTCTCGACGCCTCGCGGAATGATCCGCTCCGACAGCCGCCGCGAGTACGCCTGCAGGGCTTCGAACGTCCCCGTCTCCAGCGCTTCCACGTAGTTGTCGTACACCGCCGTCGCCTCGGCGAAGATTTCCTCTTCCGTCATCGCCGTGAGCAGCTCGGCGCGCGTGATGCGGCGGGCCCATTCCTCCCGCAGTTGCGTCCGGTTCTGCCGCAGGTGCGCCACCAGCTCGCGGAGCAGCGCGGCGGAGGATTCGGACGGTGTCTCATCCGCCGGACGCGACGGCTGCTGCGACTGCCTCGTCGAGAGGCTGGTGCTGGCATTCTTTTTGTCGTTCATGGCCTAGGAACCTAGTGGGAGGGAGCTAGGGAGCAAGACCCGACCGTTTCGCGCGCCGCCGGTCCTTGGTCTCGTACAGCGCGACATCAGCAGCGTTTAGCAGGGCTTCGACCGTCTCGCCGTTCCCCGGGTAGACTGCTACCCCGACGCTGATCGAGAGGTTCGGTTTCTCCACATCGGCGGCCAGGCGCTCCACGATGCCCCGCGCCACGTGCCAGGCGGCGGCCTCACCCGTCTCGGGGAGCACCAGGGCGAATTCGTCGCCGCCGAACCGGGCGGCCGTGTCGGTGGCCCGGCAGGAGCCCAGCAACGCTTCCGCCACCCGCCGAATCGCCAGGCTGCCCGCGAGGTGGCCGTGCCGGTCGTTGATCTGCTTCAACCCGTCGAGATCGAGCAGCACGACCGCCAGCGGCTGCGACGTGCGCCGCGACCGGCGGATTTCCGCTTCCAGCGCCTGCACGAGCTGGCGATGGTTGGCCAGTCCCGTCAGCGGATCGGTGATGGCCAGCTCGCGCCACTCGCCTTCGATGTCGCGCTGCGCCGCCACCACCGCCGCCAGGAGCAGCGCCGTTACGCCGACCACGGCGGTCCAGACCTGCAGCAGCACCAGCGACTCGCCCGGAGACGACTGCGCGAACGGTCCGAGGCCATTCACGGTGCGCGCGATCCCGATGATCGATGCCAGCAACAGCACGGTCGCGGTCTCGCGCGGCCCGAAGCGGAGCGCGGCCCAAATCAGGAGCGGCCACACGAACGCCGCGATCGGGTAATTGCGCTGCGGCAGAAACGCGCCGAACACGAGCAGCGGGATCACCACGGCCGCGAGTCCCAGCGCGACCGCCTCCAGCACGCGCCCGCGGCTCCAGGTCGCCGTGGGCTTGACGCCCGCCCAGAGGATGAGGGCGGGCGCGAGCACGATCGCCCCGACCGCATCGCCCAGCCACCACGTCAACCACATGTCCCAGTAACCCGCCCCGCGGACCACGCCGCCGAGCGACAGCGACGCGACGCCGATCGACGCGCTGACGACCGGACTGAGCAAACCGGCGAGCGCGGTGAAGCGGATGATGTCGGGCACGCGGTCGAACACGCGCCCGCCCCGGGCAAAGCGATTGACGAGGTAGGTGGCGACGAGCCCTTCGAGCGTGTTCCCGAGCGCGATGCCGGCGGCGGTCGCCGCCGTGCCGGCGGTGGTGAAGTTCGCGACAAACGCGCCGGCAAAGATGGAGGGCCAGACCCGATAGCCGAACAGCACGAAGGCAGCGAGGGCGATGCCGGTCGGCGGCCAGACCGACGTGACGCTGGCGTGAACGTAGGCGAACTGCAGCCCCACCCTCGCCCCCAGGTAGTAGGCCAGCGCCACCCCGGCGTACAGCAGGGCTTGCTTCATCGGAAGTAAGCTATAGGTCGGAAGGGTGACCCATCAATCGCTCTCTTGGTCGCTGCACATCCACGCGGCCCGCTTCTACATTTTCGTCCAGGAGGGGTGGAGAATTGGGCTGGACCATTCGTCGGGTGGAACGCAGGGTTTCTCCCCAACGTCGTCGTGCACTGGACCACCGCGCCGCGGAGCGGGAGGGCCTGGTGCGGCGTGGGCCGGACCGTCGGCGCGGCGCGGCGGAGCCCGCGACGCGGATTCGCGTGCTGGTGATCGAAGACAATCGCATCATGCGGGATGGCCTCACCCGCGTCCTCGCCGGCTACACCGATATCGACGTCGTCGCGGCCGTCGACGGCGCCGCCGCGGGACGACAGCAGGCGCGCGAGGCGAAACCCAGCATCGTGCTCGTGGACGCGGCCCTCGCGGGGGGTGAGACCCATGCGTTCCTCGCCGGCCTGAAGAGCGCCGCGCCGCAGGCCAAAGCGATCGTGATGGACTTCATCCCGGCGCGTCAGGACGTAACCCAGTTCATCGAAGCCGGCGCGAAAGGCTTCATCATGAAGGACGCGACGGCGGAAGACGTCGTGCGCGCCATTCGCACGGTCGAAGGCGGCGCCGAGCTTCCGCTGCCGTCGATCGCGCCGTCATCCACCGCGCCCGATGCCGCGGGGGGATCGGGCGGCGCCCCTGCCACGGTGCGGCTCACGAAACGCGAGCAGCAAATCAAGGATCTGATCGCCGCCGGTCTTGGCAACAAGGAGATCGCGCAGCGGCTCAACATCGCGACCAACACGGTCAAGAGCCACGTCCACAACATGCTGGGCAAGCTCGCCGCGCTGACGCCGCCCGACCGCCGGACCGGCAACCGCAACCGCCGCGGCGCCACCCGGCGCTCCTACCGCTTCTCCTTCTAACTGGTTTCGCGCAGAAAGCGCTGGAACACGGGATTGCCCGGATAGCGCTCGGCGAGCCCTCCCACGATGTCGCGGGCTTCGCGCACCAGCGCCGCCGCGCGCACGTCGTCCCGTTCCGCCTCCCGCACCAGCGCGGCCGCCAACACCCAGCGCGCTTCGATGCGGGCGAGATCGCCGCCCTCGGCGGCGCGGCGCAGCAGGGACAGCCCGCGCGCCGCGTTGCCGCTCCCCAAGCCGATCAGCCGGGCGACGAACCGCGCCAGCCAGCCGGCGCGCGCGAGCCCGTACTCATAGAGCCCCAGGCCGAGATAACAATCCACGCACGAGGAGTCCGCCGCGAGCACGCGCGCGTAGCCGTCCCGCATGGCCTTGGCGTCCTGGGCCGCCGCGAGCCCGGATCCGTGCAGCTCGCGCTCGCGCGCGCGATACCCCAGCGCCGTCGCCAGCCAGAACTGCTGGTACGGCCCCGCGGCCTCGCCGTCCGACCGGGCGCGGGCGATCGCCTGGCCGAGCAGCGAATCGATGCGCTGCGGTTCGAACTGCGCGGAGTCCAGGGCCTCGGCCCACCAGATGTAGGCGCCGGCCTGGAAGACCAGCGGCGCGGGGTCGGTACTGTCGCGCGCGGCGAGCTCGGCGAAGTACGCCGCGGCGCCGGGGAAGTCGCCGCCGTACAGCTGATCGAGTCCGGCGCGCAGCTCGGCACGGGGGCCCGCGGAGTCCGCGGGCGGCACGAGGCTCTGCAGACCGGCGAACGCCACCGCAAGCAGCCGCACGATCAATCGAGGCGCGGTACCGGCG
>JBOHSP010000411.1:0-5607 GCA_050733275.1 Gemmatimonadales bacterium | reverse complement strand
TCGCCGGGCTCGCTATTCCGGCGCAGCACGACGCCCGACGCCGGCGCGACGATCACCGCATAGCGCCGATTGAAGCGGGCCGTCTTGAGGTCCGCCCGGGCGACTTCGAGGCCCGTTGCGGCGTCCTGGAGCTGGGCGAGTGTGACGACGCTGTCGTCAAAGAGTCGCTTGGCGCGAGCCCAATCCCGCTCGGCCTTCTCGGCCGCGCTGCGCGCGCGAGTGACCGCGGCGTCGATCTCCGCGAGATGGAGCGCGGCGAGCGTATCGCCAGTGGCGACCTGCTCGCCGGGGTCTACCAGCACGCGCGCGACGATGCCGCCGATCTTGAAGCTGAGAGTGATCTCGTCCTTGGGGCCGAGCATGCCCGTCGCGACGACGGGAAGGGCGATGCTCTCTTCCGTCACCGTCGCAACCGTCACGATCGGCGCTGCCGCACCGCGAGCGGGAAGGGTATTGCCGGCAGCCCCCGAGCAAGCGGCCACGACGAGCACAGTCGGAACGAATCGGGACAGCGACATGACGACTCCTCCTCTAGTCGAGCGACCGCAGGGCGGCGGCGCGCTCGAGGTTCACGTAGCGCATCGCATAGCGGTGCGCCGTCAGCGTGCGGTTCAGTTCAGCGTTGGTGAGTTGCGTGCGGGCATCGAGAAACTCGACCTGCGAGGCGACATCCTCTTCGTAGCGCCGGCGCACCAGCTCGAACGTGCGCCGCGCGGCGGTCACACGGGCTTCGGCGGTCGCGATCGCGGCGCGCGCCACCACGGCGGCTGCGTACGCCTGGCGCACATCCAGCCGGATCCTGTCCGCGGCGTTCTGGCGCGTGATGCGGATGCGCTGCGCTTCGGCGTGAGCCGCCGAGCGGCGCGCGGCGTCGGCGCCGCCATGGAAGAGATTCCACGACACGACGATCGAGGCGACCCAGTAGTCGGAGCTGCGATCGAACCGGATATCCTGCCCCTGGAAGCCGTAATCGACCGCGAGCGAGACGCTGGGCAGGAATGCCGCGGTCGCGATGCCAGCGGCCGCATCGGCGGCGCGGGCGCCGGCGTCGAGCGCGCCCAGCTCTTCGCGCGCCGCCAGCGCATGCGCCACCGCCTCGTCCACGGTGAGCGCGAGGTCGAAGACGAGCGCGCTGTCGGGAATCACTGCGACTGGCGCATCGAGCGGCCGGCGCAGGATCTGATTCAGCGCTCGGGCGGCCGCATTCACCTGCTCGCGGGCTTCGGCGAGCTGTTGCTCGACGTCACTCCGCTCGGCACGGGCGCGGTACACGGCATCGGGCGTGCCGCGCCCCGCCTCCACGAGGCGCTGCGCGACGCGCTCGTTCTCCACCACCAGCGCGAGGCTCGATTCGTAGATCGCCGCCGCGCTGCGCGCGCTCGCGAGCGCGAGGTACGCGGTCTGTACGTCCGCGGCGAGCTGCCGAGCCGCGGCGCGGCGCTGCAGCTCCTGGCTGTTGTGACGACTGCGGGCGAGCAGGTAGTTCTGCCGAATGCCCTCGTTGAACAGCGGCTGAGTGACCCGCAGGCGCGAGTCATGCGCCAGCGGCAACGTCAACTCGAGATTCGTGGGGAAGTCGTTCGAGCCGCGCAGCTCGTTCAGCGCGCCGAACGCCGGGTTCAGGAGGTCACCGAGGTCGAGCGCGCCTTCTTGCCGGCTGTAGCGCGAGTCGAGGTTCACGGACGGGAAGAAGAGGCCGCGCGCGGCGGCCATTTCGGCTCGCGTGCGGCTCACGGCCAGGCGCTCGGCCTCGAGGCCGAGGTTGTTGCGCAGCGCTTCGGCCACCAGCGCACCGAGGGGGTCGCCGGGAGCCTGGGCGCGGGCCTCGGCCGGGAGGTGCGCGGCGAGCAGCGCGAAGAGCAGGAGGATGCGGTTCATATTAACGGCGTAACATTACATGACATTGTTAGGTTCCATACACAAAAAAACCGGTCACTCCCGCAACACTCCCCGTACCAGGGCGGCGCTCATGCGCAGCGCGGTGGCGCGCGGCTCGCGCCAGGCGATCCAGTCCTCACGCTCCTGCCGGGGAGCGTGCTTGATGATGTGCAGCGCCAGGAGCCCATGGAGCGACGACCAGCACATCTGGGCCAGCTCTTCCGGATCCTGGAACTCGGGGCGTACCCGCCCCGCCGCGATTGCGTCCTTCCACAGGTCGCGCAGGAAGGCGTAGGCGTCCTGGCTCGGGTCTCCGCGAGTGATGCCCTTCACGTCCATCACCGGGTGTGGCGTCATGAACATCAACCGGTAGTGCATCGGATGAGTGAGGGCGAAATCGACATAGGCTGCGCCCACGCGGCGCAGCCGCTCGATCGGGTCCTCGATTTGTGCGGCCCGCTGGAACGCCGCCGCGAGGGCGCGGAAATCCGCGGTCGCCAGCTCCAGCAGCAGCTCGTCCTTGCCGCGGAAGTGGTGGTAGATGGCCGTGGCGGTGTAGTCGATCTTGTCGGCGATGGCACGCATGGTGGTCGCTTCGTAGCCGTGGCGGACGAACATCTCCCGCGCCGCGTCGAGAATCCGCTGGCGGGTCTCGGCGCGCTCCCGGTTGCGCCGCGCGCGACTGCGCGTCAGCACCTTTCCCGCGGACCGTGCCATACGACAAATACCTAACGGCGTTAGGTAAAATGTCAACCCCTACGCCGAGCGGTACGCTCACAAATGGCTAACCATTCCCTGACCCGCTTCCCGGGGCCGGTTCGTACGTTTGCACCATGACCGCTCCCCTCCTGGCCCTCACGCTGCTCACCGCTGCGCAAATCCCCGACAGCTTCACCAATCTCAAGGTCCTGCCGGAGGACATCACGCGCGACAGTCTCGTGCAGGTGATGCGCGGCTTCTCGCTGTCGCTCAGCGTGCGCTGCCAGTACTGCCACGTGGGCGGCGACGGCGTCTCGTTTGCCGGCGTGGAGTTCGCCAAGGACGACGACCCCGACAAGCGCAAGGCGCGCTTCATGTTGCGGATGGTGGACAGCCTGAACCGCGCGGTGCTCCCCACCATCCCCGACCTCCCCACCGGCCGCGAGCCGCTGCGCATCACGTGCAAGACGTGCCACCGCGGCTCGGCGCGCCCCGAGCTGCTCACGCAACGCCTCGAACGAGTCCGCGACTCGCTGGGGATCGAGGCCGCCGTTACCGAATACCGAAAGCTGAGGACCGACAACCAGTTCTCCGGTCGCTACGATTTCGGCGAATGGGAGATGAACCTCTGGGCCGAGCGCCTCGCGCGCAGCGGCCGCCAGGCGGACGCGATGGCGGTGTACCAGCTCAATCTCGAGTTCTTCCCGCAGTCGGCCTCGATTCTCGCGGCCCTCGGTGAGCTCCACGAGCCGGTCGACCGGGTCACGGCGCTCGACTACTATCGCCGGGCGCTCGTCCTGCAGCCGCAGAATGCCGAATTACAGCGGCGGGTTCAGCGGCTGGAAAGGCCGTAAAGCAGGTCATCCGTGTCGAATTCCACTCCTCCCGAACGACTACCGGGTGTGCAGGCCATATTCCACCTCCCGGGAGGTCGCGATGAGATACCTCTGCCTCATCTATGAGGACCAAAAGCAGGCGAACGATATTCCCCAGGCCGAGATGGAAAAGCTGATCGGGGAGTACAACGCGTACACCGAGAGCATCAAGCAGAGCGGCAACTATCTCGGCGGCGACGCGCTGCAGCCCACGAGCACGGCCACGACGGTGCGAGTGCGCAACGGCAAGCTCTCGACGACCGACGGCCCGTTCGCCGAGACGAAGGAGCAGCTCGGCGGTTACTACCTGATCGAGGCACGCGACCTGAACGAGGCGATCAGGCTGGCGGCGCGCATTCCGTCGGCCCGGTGGGGATCGGTCGAGGTGCGGCCCATCATGGAGTTCGACCAGCCGTAGATGCGTGAAGCGATCGAGGCGGTCTACCGCGCCGAGTCGCGCCGCGTCCTCGCCACCCTGATTCGCATTCTCGGCGACTTCGATCTCGCCGAGGAAGCCCTTCAGGACGCGTTCACCGCGGCGCTCGAGCGCTGGCCGTACGCCGGCGTGCCGGCGAACCCGCGCGCCTGGCTGATCGCGACCGGTCGGTTCAAGGGGATCGACCGGATACGCCGCGGCCGGCGCGAGACGCCACAGGAAGGCATCGAGCCGCCGCCCACGGGGACCCCCGAGTACCAGGACGTCGCGGACGACGAATTGCGGCTGATCTTCACCTGCTGCCACCCCGCGCTCGCCCCCGATGCGCAGGTCGCGCTCACGCTGCGCGAGGTCGCGGGGCTCACCACCGAGGAGATCGCGCGCGCGTTTCTCACGTCCGCGGCGACGGTCGCGCAGCGCATCGTGCGCGCCAAAGCGAAGATCCGGGACGCGCGCATCCCCTACGAGGTCCCCGCGCTCGCCGATCTGCCCGGCCGGCTCGATGCCGTGCTGCGCGTGATCTACCTCGTCTTCAACGAGGGCTACACGGCGCGCCGCGCCGACCTCGCCCGCGAAGCGATCCGGCTCGGCCACCGCCTCGCCGAGTTGCTGCCCGACGCTGAAGTGCTCGGCCTGCTCGCGCTGATGGTGCTCCACGACTCGCGCCGCGCGGCACGCACGACGCCGGACGGCGACCTCGTGCTGCTCGCGGACCAGGACCGCTCGCTCTGGGACCAGGACCAGATCGCCGAAGGAACGGCGCTCGTGCAGCGCGCGCTCGGCGCCGGCCGCGTCGGCCCGTACGCCGTGCAAGCCGCGATCGCCGCGGTGCACGCCGCAGCGCCGCGCGCCGATCTCACCGACTGGCACGAGATCGTGGGACTCTACGACGTGCTGCTGCGCATCGAGCCGTCAGCCGTGGTCGAGCTGAACCGCGCCGCGGCGCTCGCCATGCGCGACGGTCCCGCCGCGGGGCTCGACGCCATCGACCTGATTCTCGCGCGCGGCGACCTCGAAGACTACGCACTGGCCCACTCGGCGCGCGGCGTGCTGCTGCGGCGACTGGGGAGACAGGACGATGCGGCAGCCGCGTACCGGCGCGCGCTCGAGCTGACGACCCTCGAGCCGGAGAAGCGGTTGCTGGAGAGGCGATTGACGGAGCTGGGGCAACGAGTGAACTCGCGGCTCGGCACCGGCCGGTGAACCGGCCCGTTTACGGGCCCGGCCGAGCCGCGGCTTCAGCGCGCATTCCGCGACGGGAAACTAGGGGTTTTGATTATTGAGTTGCCTCCCGAACAGCGTATCGACCGCCGCCGCTACGCCGCGGCGGATGGCATCGGCGGCCAGCTGCGGCGCGCCCGACGGCGCCGACACGGGCGGCAGCGCCCGGCGCAGGATGCCCTGCTCCGCGTCCACGATCTGGATCTGGAACCGTACCGAGTCCCCGTCGCCGTAGTAGGAGCCCAGCACCACCGTCCGCGCGCCGCTCGCCTCCGCGAGCGCGCGGATGCCGGCGGCGTCGAGGTGTTCCGTGATCGCGGCGGGCGCGACGTCCACGAGGCCGCCGCGCGTCAGTCCTTCCGTCACCCAGTGCGCGGAGAGATGCGCGAACGGCGCAAGCGCGGGGTTGCCCGACAGGTCCTCGAACCCGGCGACGACGACGCGCCGCGGATCGAGCGGCGGCTTGCGCGCGCCCAGCGCGACCCCGGCCGCGCCCAG
>JBOHSP010000410.1:0-3069 GCA_050733275.1 Gemmatimonadales bacterium | reverse complement strand
CCATGGGCACGGCCGTGATGAGACGGCCCTCGTCCATGACGGCGATCCAGTCACAGATGCGCTCCAGCTCGTGGACCAGGTGGCTCGAGCTGAAGACCGTGGCCGGCGGCTCGGAGACATACGTCAGCAGGGCCGCGAGGATGTCGCGCCGCACCACGGGGTCGAGCCCGTCGGTCGGCTCGTCCAGCACGAGCAGCTCCGCGCCCTGCGACAGGGCCAGCAAAATCAGCACCTTGGCTTGCTGGCCCTTGGACAGCCTGCGGAACACCCGCTGCTCGTCCAGGTCGAATTGCCGCAGCAGCTCTTCCGCCCGGCGCTCGTCCCAGCCGCGATAGAACGCGGCCTGAAACGTCAGGAGCTCGCGCACGGTGAGTGTGGCATCGAGGTGCGGCTGCTCGGGCACGTAGCCGATGCGGCCCAGGACCGCATGACTCCGCTCGGGCACGGGCACGCCCAGCACGGTGATCTGCCCGGCCACCGGGCGCAGCAGGCCGAGAACCAGCCGGATCGTGGTCGTTTTGCCGGAGCCGTTGGGCCCGAGGAAGCCGTAGATCGACCCGGCGGGCACGGGGAGCGTGAGGTCGCGAATCGCGAAGGCGGGGCCGGCGCGGTATTCCACCCGCTCGAGGCTGATGGCGTCGGTCACGACGTCTTCACCCCGAGCTCCACCTCGAGCGCCCGCTGCACCTCGACCGGCGAGATCCCGGCGCGGCGGGCGTCGGTCAGCAGCCGGCGGACGAGCCCGAGGGCCTGCTGCGCCCGCTCGCGGGCCCGCCGGCCGGGCGCCAGCTCGCGCACGAACGTCCCCGCCCCGTGGCGGATCTCGACGAACCCCTGCGACTCGAGCTCGCGATAGGCCTGGATGACGGTGGCGGGATTGACGCGGAGCTCGGCGGCGAGCTGGCGGACGGACGGCAGCGGGGCGGCGCTGCCGAGCGTGCCCGTGGCGATCGCGAGGCGGACACGCTCGGCGATCTGCGCATACAATGGAATGGGACTGCGTGCGTCGATCCCGTGGAACACGCCGGCTCCCCGAAGACTCGCTGTGCCGGTACAGCATAACACTTCACGGGGCGGGCGCAAGCAGTAGGTTACGGACATGAGCGAAAAACAGGCTTTCCTCGAGGCGTGGGAGCGCGAGGCGGTGACCACCATGAAGGTCCTGCGCGCCTATCCTCCCGATAAGATGGATCTGCGCCCCCACCCGTCCTGCCGCACCGCCAAGGAGCTCGCGTGGGCGTTCGTTTTCGACGGGATCGGCGGCTCCCAGGCGACGCAGGGCGAGCTCAAGTTCCCGCCGCCCAACCTGCCGCCCATGCCCGACACGTGGCAGGGCATGACCGGCGAGGCGGAGCGGGCGCTGCGCATCCTGGCCGAAGAAGTCCGCAAGGTCGGCGAGCCTCAGCTCAACACCACGATCAAGTTTTTCACGGGTCCGAAACAGATGGGCGATGTGCGCCGGCTCGATTTTCTCTGGTTCCTGCTCAACGACACGATCCACCACCGCGGCCAGTTCTCGATCTACTTGCGCATGGCCGGCGGCAAAGTGCCCGCGATCTACGGACCGTCCGGCGACGAGAAGTGGACGTGAAGGATTGGACGGCCGGACGTTCGGACGCCCAGACGCCCACTTTGGCGTTCGGAATCGGATAGCCGGGCGCCACCCGCGCCCCTAGGTTGTGGCCGTGACCACCGCCGAGCGTTGGAACATCGTACAGCGGCGCGATCGCCGTTATGACGCGGCGTTTGTCTATGCCGTGCGCTCGACGGGGATCTACTGCCGCCCCTCGTGCGCCAGCCGGCGCCCGCGGCGCGAGCAGGTGACGTTCTTCCCCATTCCGGAAGCTGCCGAGCGCGCCGGATTCCGTCCCTGCCGCCGCTGCCGGCCCACGCACGTGAACGGCGTCGATCCGGCGGTGGCGCTGGTGCGGGAGGCCTGCCGCGCCCTCGCCGCCCCGGAGCCGCCGCCGCTCGAGCGGCTGGCCGCCACGCTCGGCACCGCGCCGCATCGACTGGTCCGGGCGTTCAAGCGCGTGCTGGGCGTCACGCCGAGCGAGTACCGCGCCACCGGCCGCCTGGCCCGATTCAAACACGAATTACGACGGAGGAAGTCCGTGAGTCCCGCCCTCTATGAAGCCGGCTACAGCTCTCCCAGCCGCATTTACGAGCGCGCCGACGCGCAGCTCGGGATGACCCCGGCCACGTACGCGCGCGGCGGGCGCGGTGCGGAGATCGCCTACGCGATCGTGCCCTCCCCCGCCCCATTCGGCCGGCTGCTGGTGGCGGCCACCGCGCGCGGCATCTGCCGCATCGCGATGGGCGAAGACGCCGCCCGGCTCGAGGCCGAGCTCGCGCAGGAGTTCCCCGCGGCGCGACTGCATCGGGACCGCGCGGCGCTGGAGCGCTGGGTCACCCGCCTGGTGCGCCACCTCGAGGGCCGCGAGCCCGACCTCGATCTGCCGCTCGACATTCAGGCGACGGCCTTTCAGCGCCGCGTATGGCGCGAGTTGCAGCGCATCCCGCGCGGCACGACGCGGTCGTACGCGGAGGTGGCGCGGCGAATCGGACAGCCACAGGCGATACGCGCGGTGGCGCGCGCGTGCGCGATGAATCCGGTGGCGCTGGCCATCCCCTGCCACCGAGTGGTGAGCAAAGGCGGCGAGCTGGGGGGATACCGGTGGGGAATCGAGAGGAAGCGGGCGCTGCTCGAGAGGGAGAAGATGCCTGAGGTAGACGCCCAGAGGCCGAGAGGCTGAGGGGCTTTGAGGAGCGAGTCGTGAGGCGGGTGCGTCAAGGGAGCGCGCGGCGCACCTGCTGGGCCTGCCAGAGATGTCGGCGATCGTGGGCCGTCACAAACTGGAAATAGGCCCCCAGCGGCATCCGGAACAGCCGGCTGGCGGGCGAGATCACCTTCAGGCGGCGCAGGTCGAGGCCGTCCGCCTGCCGTATCCGCTCGGCGAGCGCGTCGCGGATCGCCTGAAACTCGGGCAGCACCTGCGCCCCCTCGTAGTAGCCACCCGCGGGGACGGCAAATATGGACACGGTTCGCAGGCGGCGCTTCACGGGCGG
>JBOHSP010000409.1:0-19364 GCA_050733275.1 Gemmatimonadales bacterium | reverse complement strand
GGGCCGACCGGCCACGTGCTGTACGGTGCCTATCTCATCGCGCCGGTCCAGGCGGCGCTCTATCTCGGCCGCCGCGAGGCCTGGGGCGCGCTCGGGATCAACGTCGCGGGGTTCGGTCTGGTCACCGCCGTGCGCCGGCTCGCGGGCACCGGATGGTCGTGGTCGCTCTACGCGCAGGAGTCGCTGGTACTGCTGTTCGCCTGCGCGGCGCTGGTGCCGTTGCTCGCCCGCATGGTCGAACGGCTGCGCCGCACGCGCGGCGTGCTGGCCGAGATCGAGGGTGGCGACTTGACGCGCACCGTCGACGAGTCGGTCCGCGACGAGCTCGGCTATCTCGGCGCCAGCGTGAATCGCACGACGGCGGCGATCGCCGCCATCGTTCGCGAAATCCAGCAGCAGGGCCAGACGCTGACGGCCACGGCGCGCCACCTCGCCGCCTTCGCGAAGGACCTGGAGCTCGGCTCGCAGGGCATCTCGGCGACCACGCGGCAGCTCAGTGACGGCACCGAGCGCCAGCGCCAGCTCATCGGCTCCGGCCAGCAGGATTCCGAGGCGGCGTCCGGCATGGCGGTGAGCCTCCACGGGCGCGCTCAGGACGCCGAGCGTCAGATCCAGGAGATCGCCGAGCAGGCGCGGCGGCGCGGCGAAGAAGTCGCGCGCGCCAGCATGCTGCTGATGAACATCGTGGTACACATGGATCACGCCTCGGAGGCCGCCAGCGCGCTGACTGAGGCATCGCGCGACATCGGCAAGCTGGTGGAGGGCATCACGCGCATCGCCAGCCAGACCGACCTGCTGGCCTTGAACGCCGCCATCGAGGCCGCCCGGGCGGGACAGCATGGGCTGGGCTTCCGGGTGGTCGCGGGCGAGGTGCGGAAGCTGGCCGAGCAGAGCGCCCGCTCGGCGGAGCAGGTGCGCGTGCGCGTGGGGCAGACGCAGGAGCAGATCGGCCGCGTGGTCGGGGCGATGACGCAGGCGCGCGAGGCGGCGCAGGGTGTGGGCAAAGTCGCGTCCACGGTGCACGGCGCGCTGGAAGCCATCTTCGCCGACCTGAACAGGACCGTGGGCTTCGCGACGGCGTTCGCGGCGGAGACCGAGCAGCAAATGCGCCGCATGCAGGAGGTGCTGCGCCGCATGGCCGAGATCGCGGCGCTGACGGACGGCGCCGCGCAGGGCGCCCAGCTGACGTCCGCGGCGACGGCCCAGCAGATCTCGTCGCTGGGCGAGCTCACGGCTACCTCACAGCACCTCTCCGAAGCCGCCGCCCGCCTCACCGAGACGATCCAGCGGTTCCGGCTCAACGGCCGGGGCTAGAGTCCCACCGCGCGGCGCAGCCGCCGCGCCTGCACATTCGCCGCCCGCCGGATCTCCGCCAGGTCCGCGGTCCGCAACACCCCGCCCCGGACCACGATGCGCCCGTCCACGAGCACGTGCCGCACGTCGGCCGCGCGCGCGCTGTACACGATCCGCGAGATCAGATCGGCCTCGTCCGGTTGCAGGTGCGCCCCGCCGAGATCGACGACCGCGAGATCGGCGCGCTTCCCCACCTCGATCGAGCCGATCTCCGCCTCGAGGCCCAGCGCTCGGGCGCTGCCGACGGTCGCCAAGGCGAGGGCGTCGCCGGCGGGCAGCGCGTCCGGGCCGAGCCGCGGCTTCTGAATCAGGGCGGCGAGCCGCATCTCGGTGAACGCGTCCAGCCGGTTGTTGCAGGGCGCGCCGTCGGCGCCGAGGCCCACGTGGCACCCGGCGGCGAGCATCTCCGGAATCGGCGCGATGCCGCTGCCGAGCTTCAGGTTCGAGCTGGGGCAGTGGACCACGCTCGTGCCCTGGCGCGCGAGCCGGGCGATGTCCTCGCGGCTCGCCCAGACGCAGTGCGCCAGGGCCGCCCGCGGCCCGGCGATACCGACGGAGTCGAGATACGCGATCTCCTCATAGCCGGTCGCGCGCTTGACCATCTCCAGCTCCACCGGGGTCTCGGCGGCATGGGTGTGGACGACCGCGCCGGCCTGCTCCGCCAGGTCGCTCACCGCGCGCAACAAGGGGCCCGAGCAGCTCGGCGCGAACCGCGGCGCGAAACCGTAGCGCAGGCGCCCGTCCGCCGCTCCATGCCAGCGGGCGCAGAGATCCGCGCTCTCCTGCAGCGCCTGCCCGGTGGGCTCGCACAGCTCCGCGGGGACCTGATCGACCAGGCACTTGCCGGCGGTGGCGCGGATGCCGATTTCTTCCAGCGCCTCGAACGCCGCGCCGGTGTGCCGCACGGTCTCCATGTCGAGCACGGCGGTGGTGCCGCCGAGCAGCAGCTCCGCCGCGCCCAGCAGCGCCGACCAGTACACCGAGTCGGGGGTGTGGGCGGCTTCCAGCGGCCAGATGCGCCGCTCGAGCCAGGCTTCGAGGGCCAGGTCGTCAGCAAGTCCGCGAAACAGTGTTTGGCACAAATGAACGTGGGCCTGCACGAGCCCGGGGAGCACGGCCATGCCACTGCAATCGATCACCGTCGGTGACTGACGGCCGGACGGCCGGATGGCCGGACGGCCAACTGCGCTGATCAATCCGTTTTCGATGAGGACGTCACCATCGACGATGCGGCGCTGCGCGTCCATCGTCACGATGCGCGCGCCGCGTAGCAGCAGTGGCTTCAGCGGCGGGCTCCGGCCGGGAGCTCGAGCAGGTCGCCCGGATCGAATGCCACGCCCCCGTAGTGCGCGCCCCAGTGCAGGTGCGGACCGGTCACGCGGCCGGTCGCGCCGACGTGCCCGATGAGCTGGCCCCGCTGGACGGTATCGCCCACGGCCACGAGCGCGCGGCTCAGATGGTGGTAAATCGTGACCAATCCCCCGCCGTGGTGGAGGTAGATCGAGGTCCCGCCGTAGAAGAAATCTCCGATCAGGGCCACGACGCCCCGATTGGCGGCGCGCACCGGCGCCCCGCGGGCGCCGGCGAGGTCGAGCCCCGAGTGCGTGCTGCGCCACACGCCGTTGACGAGCCGGCCCGCGCCGAACGGGCTGGTGACGCGCGACTCACCATCGCGGGGCATGAGGAACGGCGCGGTCCACAGCGGCGGCACGACATGCGCGCGGCGGTAGGCGTCGCGGGCCAGGGCCCGCTCCGCGGCGATGCGCACCCGCAGGGCCGAATCGGGCGGCGGCGTGAACCGGGCCGCAGTGCGGACGCGCTCGCGCCCCGCCGGCCGCCGGGCCACCGGGATCATCACGCGCGCCGTCTCCGCGATCCCGCCCCGGAGCAGCAGCAGCGAGACGGCGATCGAATCGCCGGCGCCGAGCGGCACGGCGCCGAGGGCGCGGAACCCGCCTGGCGTCCAGTTCACCGGGGCGCGCGGCTCGAAATGCAGCGGCTCGCCGGCCAGCAGGCCGAACGGCGCCACCGCGGGGGCGTGAGCGGGCAGCGGCGTGAGCACCAGCTCGACGAGCGATCCCTCGACCGGATGGGGCGGCTGAACTTCGAGGGTGAACGACGCCGGCTCCTGCGCGATCCCGCGGGCCGGCTGCAGGGCGAGCCCGAGCGTCGCGATGAGCGCGATTCCAATCCGCCGGATGCCGGTGTCCACTACGTGCTGATGCGCGGGATGACGACCGTGGAATCCTGCTCGGGAAGATCGAAGTACACGCGAATCTCATCGAGCAGCTCGGCGTCGCCGAATACGCCGGAGAGAATGCGCTCGCTTCCCTCGGGGTCGATCAACACGTAGCCGAAGGGAAACTCGAGGCCGGAGAGGAGTATGACGTGGCGGTCGCGGTTGGGCAGCGCGAGGTACACCGTGTCGGCGTTGGTGGGAACGAGACGGATGCCGAAGCGGGCGAGCGTCGGCGCGATCCGGCCCGTCGCGATGGTGAGCTCGTCGAGCACGGCGGCCTGGTCCGTCGCGGCGAACGTGTCCGCGGCCGCGAGCCAGAAGACCAGCACCGTCCGCTCCTGGACGAAACGCGGTGTGAGCAGCACGCTGTCGGCCGAGTCCCGCGGCATGGGGCGGGCCGCCAGCGAATCCGCGTCCGCGGCCTGTGCGTCGCGCGACCCGGCGTCGCCCCGGCAGGCGACGAGCACGGCGACGGTGAGAAAAAGGAGGAAGCGCATCGCAGACAATATAGTGACGGGGCGAACGCCCCTACCCGATCCGCAGATTCCGCTGGCAGTAGCGGCAGGCCACGTGGCGCGGCACGTGCCACCGACCGCTCGCCTCCAGCTTTTGGGAGCGGCCGCAGTCGGGACACACACCCTCGGCGACCGTGACGACCTCGCGGGCGCCGAGGCGTTCCCAGAAGGTGTACAGACCGACCAGCGCGAACCCCGGCACCAGCACGAAGTGAGCGACGGGAATGAACACGCTGCCCAGCGCGGCCGCCCAGAACTGCGCGAGCCCCGTCACCGCGCGGCGGATACGCTGCGGGCGGTCGAAGAATCGCAGCGTTACCGTCGCCGACGTCGGCTCGCCCTGATAGCCGGTGAGAGGATAGGTGCGGGTCTCGGTCATGCGCCGCCGCCGCCCGGCGTGCGCGGTCGCCGGGTCAGCCAGCCGGCCTCCCGCGCCACTTCCTCCCGCGATGCGCGCAACCACACCGCCATGACACCGGCGCGCCCCAGCAGCCCGATCACCCGCGTGGGATCGGCGCGATCCACGACCGGCAGCCGTCCGATGTCGTGCGCGATCATGCGCGCGGTGGCCTCTTCCAGCAGCTCATCACCGTACGCCACGATCGGGCGGCTCGCGATGTCGCGCAGCGTCGTCTCCCCGACGCCCTCCTGCTCGAGCGCCCGCACCAGATCGCCCCGCGTCACGAGCCCGACAAGACGCTCGGCGTCGTCCACGATCGTCCATTCCTGGCGCGGGGCCAGCAGCGGGTCGTCGAACGCCAGCCGCTGGAACAGCCCCTCGACCGGGAGCGATGCCGGCACGGCCGGCACGTTGCGTTCCATGGCCTCGGCGACCCGCATGAGATGCAGCGGGTTGACGATGTACTCGCGCATCACGTGATGGCCGCGCCGCGCCATTTTTTCGGTAAGGATCGAGCGCTTCATCAGGAGTACGGTGACGGCATGCGCGGCCACGCACCCCACGAGCAGCTCCGGCAGGAGGTCCACGTCGTGCGTGACCTCGATCATGAAGGCGATGGCGGTGAACGGCGACCGCATCGTCCCGCCCATCATGGCGCCCATCCCCAGGGCGGCCCAGACGCCCGCGTCGGCGCCGGGAAGCCACGGCGCGCCGAGCGCGCCGAACGCGCCCCCCATGATCAGCAGCGGCGCCAGTACGCCGCCCGATGTGCCCGACCCCAGCGCGACCGCCCAAATCACCGCCTTCGTGATCAGCAGGCCGAGCAGCACCGTGCCGACCAGGCGGCCGTCCAGGAGATCGCGGATCACGTCGTACCCCACGCCGAGCGCGCGCGGCTGCAGCAGTCCGCCGAGCCCCACGACCAGCCCGCCGATCGCCGGCCACCACATCCAGTGCAGGGGGACTTTCCCGAACGCGTCCTCGGACGCGTACACCAGCTGCGTGAGCAGGCCCGACGCCAGCCCCGCCCCGACCCCAAGCACGAGCGCGCCGCCCAGCGCGGACAGCGCCAGGGTCGGGCGCGCCTGTGTGAGAAACACCGGGCCGGCGCCCAGCAACGGGACGCGCAACGCGCCGGCGACGGCGGCGGCCGCAGCCACGGGAATGAAGCTCCGCGGTTTCCATTCGAACAGCAGCAGCTCCACCGCCAGCAGCACGGCGGCGAGCGGCGCCGCGAAGATTGCCGCCATGCCGGCCGCCGCCCCCGCGACCAGCAGTGTCTTGCGCTCGGCGGCCGACAGGTGAAACGCCTGGGCGAACAGCGAGCCCACCGCGCCGCCCGTCATGATGATGGGCCCTTCGGCCCCGAACGGTCCGCCGGTCCCGATGGCCAAGGCCGACGACAGCGGTTTCAGGACGGCCACCCGCGGCTCCATGCGACTGCGCCCGATGAGAATCGCCTCGAGCGCTTCCGGAATGCCGTGGCCCCGGATCCGGTCGGAGCCGTAGCGCGCCATCAGGCCGATCAACAGCCCGCCGGCCACCGGCACCAGCACCGCCCATAACCCGAGGTCGTGCCCGGCGGGTGACGCGAGCTCGGCCGTGGTGAAGCGCTGATAGTAGAAGACGTTGGTGAAGAAGCTGATCAGTCTGGCGAGGAGGAGTGCGATGAGCGCGCCGAACACGCCGATCACCACCGCCATGGCCGTCAGAACGAGGACGCGGGAATCGGCGGTGAAGTCGCCGCGTCTCGGCTGGGTACTGGGGTCTGGTGGCATGTGCTGCGAATTACCCCGATCGGGCTCCAGGTTTCCGCCCCGTCCCGCGGCGCGTCACTCCCCGGCGGGGTGGCGCGGGTGCTTCTCGCGCCGGCGGTACGCCTTCTTGGAGCGATGCACTTTGTGGGAGGGCGTCTTGAGGCGTCCGCGCACCGGAGCCTCGGGGTTCGGCACCCGCACGACGATCTTGTCCTTACGCTTCTTGCGGCTCACGCCGTGAGCCGCGCGCGGATCTGGCCCGCATGATGGCGCGCGTGGATCAGGTGAAAGCGGCGCCATTCGTCGAGCGTCAGATCGCCCAACCGGGGATGCCGCACGAAGAGATCCGCCCGCCGCGCCGGCAGCAGCTCGCGCTCGATGGCGTCCCACGCCGCGAGACCGCGGCGAAAGTGCGCTTCCGCGGCCGCGCCCGCGACGTGGTCCGCCGGCGTCGATCCTTCCGGCGCCCGGAAGCCCTGTGGATACCACGCGAACCGGAGAATCACCGCGGCGGCGAGCCGCTCGAGCGGCCGGCGCGGGCGCCGCCGCATCGGCGGATGGGCGCGCCGCTGCGCGAACTTCTCCGCGCTCCAGGTCATGCCGATCGCGAGGTGCTCGACGATTTGGGCCGCCGTCCACTTGCCGGCCGGCGCGCGTTGCCACTCCGCCTCGGACCGGTCCGCCAGCGGGCCGAGCACCAGCGCCGGCAACTCGGCGAGCGGTCCCGTCCCAAACGGCGTAGCTTGAAGCCGTCTCGACATGCGGGGGAATCTGCGAGTGAACCTGGTGCGACGCCACCCAATCGCGTTTACGCTGCTGGCCGTTCTCGTCGTTACGGCAATCCGGCCGCTGCCGCCGCTGGTCGACGCCGTGACGGGCTCGGCGCCGGGCGACGTCGAGCTGTCCCGCCCCGTGCTGTACGTGATGTTCGCCCCCCTCTCCACGACGCTCGACGCCCTCACCTTGTTCAGCCTGCCCCGCGCCCAGTGGGCGCTCGCCGTCTGGGCGCTGGCGCTCGCGGCCTCGGGCGCCGCCCGGCGCGGGACGCTCCGCCGGCGGATCGGCCGGGCGCTGCTGGGCCCACTCGCGCTCGTCGTCCTCGCGGGGGCGGCGCTGATGCTGCCCCGTCCCGTGCCCCGGCTCGTGGCCGCCGACTCCGCGGCCACCGTGATCGATTACCACGCTCACACCGCCGCCTCGCACGACGGACGGCCGGGATGGACACCGGCCCGCGCCGCGCGGTGGCATGCCCGCCAGGGGTTCGAAGCCACCTACATCACCGACCACAACGTCGTTTTCGGGGGCTCACGGATCAATGCGATTCCGCTGCTGCCGGGCGTGGAATGGAGCGTCTACCGCCAGCACGTCATCGCGCTCGGCCCGGTAGAGCCGGTGGTCCGCGACTCGTTCTCCGGCAGCGTCGCGCGCATGGTGCGGCTCTTCGACGCGATCGGAGAGCAGGGCGGCTGGAGCATCGCCTCGCTGCCCGAGTACTGGCGCAACCATCAGGGCGAGCTCGGTAGCTTCGTCGTGGCCGGCGTGGAGGGGTTCGAAATCGTCAACTGCGCGCCCAAGGCGCTGGCGTTCCCCTCGGCGGACCGCACAGACGTGGTAGGGCTCGCCGCGCGTCACCATCTGCTCGTGGTCGGCGCCAGCGACCACCACGGCTGGGGTCAGGTCACCTGTGTCTGGAACGTGTCGTACCCGGAAGCCGGCTTTCGCGGCAACCGGGTCTTCGCGCGGCCGCTCGCACTGCTCCAAGGCGACTCGGGGCCGTGGACCGCGGCCGTGACGCAGCCCTGGTTCTTGTTCCGCGGCCTGGCCTGGAGCGAGCGGGCGAGCTGGATCACCTGGGTGCTCGTCATCCTGCTGTACCGCGCGGTGCCGCGACGTCGCGGCCAGCCTGCCGGTCTCGGCATCCTGGCGCGCTCGATTGAGATAGCTCCGCGATCCTGACGCAACGCCGACCGGCGTGGATGCCGCGGAGCGGGCGCCCCGTCTCGGCCCGCGTGAAGGCCGTCTAGCCCCTGCCAGTCACGCTACCTTCCTGGACCATGCCCGCGGGTTACTCAAAACGCTCGCTTGTCGAGAAGCTAGGCATCCCGCCCGGCGCCCGGATCGCCATTGTCCAGGCTCCCCGTGGCTATCGCGCCACACTCGGGCAGCTCCCGGACGGGGTGCGGGTGGCACGGACTCCTCGGGGCCCGCTTCCATTTATTCATTTCTTCACCAGGAGCCGCCAGGAGCTCGAGCGAAAGCTTGGGGCTTTGATGCGCGCCCTCGAACCCGCAGGCGCGTTGTGGATCTCGTGGCCCAAGCAGGCGTCCGGTGTTCCGACTGACCTCACCGAAGACGTCGTGCGCGCGGTGGCGCTGCCCACGGGGCTCGTGGACGTGAAGGTCGCCGCCGTGGACCAGGTCTGGTCGGCGCTGAAGCTGGTGCGGCGGCTCGCGCAGCGTCGCACTTTGCCTAGCAAAGTACTTGACAAACGTGGCCCCCGCCCGTAGGTTGACCCGATGACGGCTCCGCGGCCGTTGCGCGACCGGGCGCTGGACAACCTGCAGTTCATCCGCTCCACGATGGAGCGTGCCGGGTCGTTCACCGCCGTCCCCGGCTGGGGCATGGTCGCGATCGGAGTGACCGCGCTCGGCGCCACCTGGTTCGGCGCGAGGCAGACGCTGGCGGCATCCTGGCTCGCCGTCTGGCTGGGGGAGGCCGTGCTCAGCCTCGTGCTCGGCGGCGTCGCGCTGGTGCGGAAGGCTCGAGCCGCCGGCGACCCCCTGCTCTCGGGGCCCGGGCGGCGCTTCGGGCTCGCGTTCCTGCCGCCGATCGTGGTCGGGGCGCTGCTCACGATCGCGCTGCATCAGGCGGGGATGTTCGCGGCAATGCCCGGCACGTGGCTCCTGCTCTACGGCACGGCGGTGGCGACGGCGGGCGCGTACTCGGTGCGGATCGTGCCGCTGATGGGACTGTGTTTCATGGTACTCGGCGCCGCCGCGCTGTTCACCCCGGCGCCGTGGTGGCACTGGTTCCTGGGCGCGGGATTCGGCGGCCTGCACATCGTTTTCGGCGCGATCATCGCGCGGAGGTATGGTGGCTAAGAATACCGCGGCCCGCCTGTCGGCGGACGCACCGGATCCGCAGGTGACGGCACGCCAGGCCGGCCGGCGCGTCGCCGACCTCGACCGCCTCATCCACGAGCGCGTGCGGCTCGCCATCCTGAGCGCCCTGGCGGCGAACCCGATCCTCACGTTCAACGAGCTCAAGCGCCTGCTGCGTACGTCGGACGGCAACCTCAGCGTGCACGCCCGCAAACTCGAGGAGGCCGGGTACGTCGGGTGCACGAAGTCGTTCGCCGGGCGCGTGCCGAAGACCGAGTACCGGCTCACGGCCCTGGGCCGGCGGGCGCTGGAACGCTATCTCGATCACATGGAAGCGCTAATCCGCGCGACGCGGGAGCGCTGACACCCTTTTTTTTGGCGAGCTGACTTTATGACGCAAAGTACTTCCCTACACGTGGCGATCATCATGGACGGCAACGGCCGCTGGGGCACGCGGCGCGGCCTGCCCCGCGTCGCCGGCCACCGCGCCGGTGCGCTGGCGGTGCGCCGCACCGTCTCCGCGGCCCCCGACGTCGGCATCCGCGCGCTCACGCTCTTCGCGTTTTCGGCGGACAACTGGCGCCGACCGCCGGCGGAGGTCGCGGCGCTGATGCGCCTGTTCACGCGCCACCTCCACACCGAAACTGCCGAGCTCGTGGAGCGCGGCGTGCGCCTGAGCGTCGTCGGCCGCCGCGACCGGCTGCCCGCGCCGCTGACGACCGCGATCGCCGAGACGGAGCGCGCGACGGCCGCCGGCACGACGCTGCACCTGCGGCTCGCCGTCGATTACTCCGCCCGGGCGGAGATCCGGACCGGTCGGCTGCTGCCCGATGTCGATCTCTTGATCCGCACGGGCGGCGAGCAGCGGCTCTCCGATTTCCTGTTGTGGGAGTGCGCCTACGCGGAGTTGTGGTTCACCGATCGCCTGTGGCCCGATTTCGACGCCGCCGATCTGGCCCAAGCCGTTGCCAACTTTCACGCGCGCGATCGCCGCTTCGGTGGCTTGTCCGAGAGGGTAGCGGGATGACCACGATCACTGCCTCGCCGGAATCCCCTCGCACCGTCACGCCCGTATCGCCACGGCTCGGGGTCGAGGTGCTCGGTACGGCCCTGGTGCTCGGGATTGCGGGTGACGCGCTGCTTCGCGGCACGCCGTGGGGACTCAACGTCACCCTATCGACCGCGCTGCTGATCGCGGCAGCCGCCCCGCTGATCCGGCGGCATCGCATCACGATCGGTCCCGACGTCCCATGGCTGGCCATCACCGCACTGCTACTCGCGCTCGCCTTCGTTCGGCGAGACGCGGAGACACTCGCGGCGTTCGACGTCATCGCGCTCCTCGTGACGCTGGCGCTCGGCGCGGCGTGCTTCCACGGCGAGCGCATTACGACGCTCGCCCCTTGGCGGTTCGTCGGAGTCGTACTGCGTGGCGGGCTCACGACGGCGGTGGGATCCCTGCCGCTCCTGGGGCGTGACATCCCCTGGCACGAGCTGGGCGGCAGCACTCGCGCGCGGCGTCTGCGCGCTGTGTTAGTCGGCGTTCTCCTGGCCGCGCCGCTGCTCGTCGTGTTCGGAGCCCTGTTTGCGGCGGCGGACATGGTCTTCGATGCCACACTCGCGAGCCTGTTCGCGGTCGATCTCGAGGACCTCGTCTCGCACGCGCTGCTGGTGGTGGTTCTTGCGGCGCTCGCCGCCGGGTACCTGCGCTGGACACTGATGCTCCGGCCGCGCGCGGCCGAGGGCAGCGCTGGGCTCGCGACTCCGGGGTTCACGTCGACGATGACTGCCCTCGGGCTCCTGCTGCTCCTGTTCCTGATGTTCGTCGTCATCCAGCTCCGGTATTTCTTTGGCGGCGCTGCACTGGTCGAGCGCACCACCGGCCTGACCTACGCTGAGTACGCGCGCCAAGGATTTTTCGAGCTCGTCGTCGCCAGCGCGTTCCTGCTGCCGGTTCTGCTCGGCGCCCTGCACACCGTGCGGGATGACATCGCCGCACACCGCGCCAGCATACGCCGTGTGCTCGGCGCGCTGTTGCTGCTGCACGCCGTGATCATGACATCGGCGTTCGCGCGCCTGAGACTCTATGTCGAGGCATTCGGGCTTTCGGAAGACCGGCTGTACGCCGCGGCGGTGATGGTCTTCCTCGCGGGCGTGTTCGCCTGGCTCGCGGCCACGGAGCTGCGCGGGCGCGGACGCCGCTTCACGTTCGGCTCACTGCTTCACGGATACGGCGTGCTGGCGGCGCTGCACCTCCTCAATCCGGATGCGTTCATCACCCGCACGAATCTCGCGCGCGCCGACGCGGGCGCCCGGGCATTCGATGCGGAGTACGCAGTCACACTGGGAGCCGACGCGGTCCCACCCCTGCTGGAAGCGCTGCCCCGACTCGAGCCGTCCGCTCGCTGCCGGGTGGTCGCCAGCCTGCTCGACCGTTGGGCCGGCGAGGACGGCGACTGGCGCTCGTGGAACTGGAGCCGCGCCCGCGCCCGCCGGCTGGTACGTGACCAGGCCGGCGCGTTGCAGGAGATGCGCTGTCCCACTGCACAACCCTCGGAGGCCCGATGATCACCGACGGTCGTTTCGCCCTCGCGCCTGTGAGCTGAGTATGACCCGTCGACGTCGTGTACTCGCGATCACCGCAGGATTGAGCATCGCCGGGGCGGTATGCGGCGCGGTGGCCGGTGCCGTGGCGGTCGCGCTCGCAATCGCGATCACCGAAGCAGACCTCGCCCTGGCGCTCGATCCTTTCGTCCTGATCTTCGTCGGCAGTATCGGCGCCGTGCTGGGCGCGTTCGCCGCGCCGGCCTTGGCCTGGCTGCTGCTGCGTCGCGTGCCGCTCGGAACGGCATTCCTGCACCTGACCCTCGGGGCCACAATCGGCGGAGTGTTCGGCTGGCTGGCGCCGCTGTTTTCCTTTCAGGTGCCGAGCGCGCTCCTCGGCGCGTTGGCGGGCAGCGTGTTCGCCAGTGTGGTGCTCCACGACCGTCAGGCCGTGCGTCCCCGATTGGGCCCGGTAGATTGGAGTAGTGAACTACCCGATCACCCAGGTTGACGCCTTCACCGCCACGCCGTTCGCCGGTAATCCCGCCGCGGTCTGCATTCTGCCCGCGCCGACCGACGAG
This sequence comes from Gemmatimonadales bacterium, assembly GCA_050733275.1. Classification (GTDB taxonomy): domain Bacteria; phylum Gemmatimonadota; class Gemmatimonadetes; order Gemmatimonadales; family GWC2-71-9; genus 20CM-2-65-7. The sequence continues at coordinate 6,877 of JBOHSP010000409.1, read as the reverse complement.
CGCTGGATGCAGGACGTCGCTCGCGAGATGCAGCTGTCGGAGACGGCGTTCCTGGTGCGGCGCCCGGCCGGCGAGTACGACCTGCGCTGGTTCACGCCCGCCGTGGAAGTCGCGCTGTGCGGTCACGCCACCCTGGCCAGCGCCCATGTGCTCTGGGACGAGGGCCATCTCGCCCCCGCTGCGCAGGCCCGGTTCCACACCAAGAGCGGCCTGCTCACGGCCGACCGCCTCGGCGACTGGATCGAGCTCGATTTTCCCGCCACCCCGGCCGATCCGGCAGGCGCCCCGCCGCACCTGCTCGAGGGGTTGGGCATCGCCGCGCCGCGGTTCGTGGGACGCACGCGGTTCGACTGGCTCGTGGAGCTGGACGACGAAGCCGTCGTCCGCGCGGTTCGTCCCGACTTCGACCGGCTCGGGCGCGTGGACGCGCGCGGCGTGATCGTCACGAGCCGCGCGGCGCGCGGCGCGACGTACGACTTCGTGTCACGCTTCTTCGGGCCCCAGGCGGGCGTCGACGAAGATCCGGTCACCGGATCGGCGCATTGCGCCCTCGCCCCCTACTGGTTGGCTCGGCTCGACGCAGCTGCGGACGCGCCGCTCACCGGGTATCAGGCGTCGGCGCGCGGCGGCATCGTCCGCGTGCGCATGCACAACGGCCGCGTGCGGCTCGGCGGCCAGGCCGTGACCGTGTTGCGCGGCGCGCTCACGGCGCCCAATATGGGCGCGTGACTTCCCGCGCCGGCAGGATCGTCGGATACCTCTGCGCGCTGGGCGCGGGGGCCGTCTGGGGCACCACCGGCCCGCTCTCCACCGCGCTCTACGCCGAAGGCGCCGCGATCACCCAGATCGGCTTCTGGCGCCTGCTGCTCGGCACCGCCGCCCTCGCGGGCTGGGCCGCGCTGTTCCGCCGGGAAATCTTCCGCATCGACCGCACCGGCCTGCTGCTGATGGGCCTGCTGGGGGGCGCGCTCGTCGCGCTGTTCGAGCTGGCCTATCAGTTCGGCATCGCGGGCGCCGGCGTCGCCGGCGCGGCCGCGCTGCTCTACACCGCGCCCGTGATGGTCGCCCTCATCGCCAAGCCGCTGCTGGGCGAACGCCTCACGCCGCTGCGCTTCGCGCTCGCGGTGGTGGTGATGATCGGCGCCGCGATGACCGTGATCGGGAAGAGCGGCGCCGCCCCACAGAGCGAGGTCCCGCTCCCCAGCCTGTTCGCCGGCGTCCTCGGCGGGCTGCTGTCGGCGGTGAGCTACGCCAGCACGACGGTGCTCGCGCGCTGGACCGTGCCGCGCTACGGCTCCTACCGCATGCTCTTCTGGGAAGCGCTCGGCGGCCTCGTGATCCTCGCGGTGCTGCTGCCGCTCGTGGGTCACACGCCGGCGCCGCCGCCGACGGCCACGGGGTGGGTCTACACCCTCGCGCTCGCCGCCGGCGGCGTGGTGCTCGCGAATTTCCTCTTCTTCGCGGGCGTGCGGCGCATCGAGGCCGCGCCCACCGCCGTCGCCGCCACCATCGAGCCGGTCGTCGGCGCGCTGCTCGCCTGGCTGCTCCTCAGCCAGGGGCTCACGCTGCTCGGCTGGGTCGGCCTGCTCATGGTCGTCGGCGGCGTCTCGACCGGGTACCGCACCCAGGAGGCGGAGCAGCCGGTCGCGGCGCAGCCCCCGCCCCAATCGCCCGCGTAGATCCTATCCGCGCATTTTCGAGGAGTTGACATGCTTGTGCTTGCGTTGCTGATCGCCACGGCGCAACAGCCCAGTGCCCTGCCGTCACTGCCGCCTTCCTGGTCCGACACGTCACCGTTCCGCCACCTCGACCTCCCCGCGCCGACGCTGCTGCGGCAGGGGTCGGGCGCGCCCGGACCGCGGTACTGGCAGCAGCGCGCCGACTATACCATCGCTGTCTCGCTCGACACGGCGACGCACACCATCGCGGGCAGCGAGACGATCCGCTACACCAACCATTCACCCGACACGCTGCGGTACGTGTGGCTGCAGCTCGACCAGAACGTGTTCCGGAGTGACAGTCGCGGCGCGTTGCTCAACCCGCCGGACGCGCGCTGGGCGGCGCGCGGGTTCGACGGAGGCTTCCGCGTCACGCGCGTGCGGGCGGTGCGGCCCGCGCGCCGCGTGGCCCTCGAGACCGTCGAGAACGGCACGCTAATGCGCGTGAACCTCGACCGCCCGCTGCCGCCCGGCGGCACCGTGTCGCTGGAGCTGCGATTCTCGTTTCAGGTGCCGGAGCACGGCGCCGACCGCATGGGGCGCGAGCAGTTCCCCGAAGGCTGGCTGTACGAGATCGCGCAGTGGTACCCCCGCGTGGCCGTCTACGATGACGTGCGCGGGTGGAACACGTTGCAGTACCTCGGCCGGGGCGAGTTCTACCTCGAGTACGGCAATTACGACATCGCGATCACGGTCCCGCGGGGATTCATCGTAGCCGCGACCGGCACGCTCGCCAATCCGCAGGACGTCCTGACGCCGGTGCAGCGCGCCCGGCTGGCGCGGGCGCTCCGGTCCGATTCGACCGTCCCCATCATCGCCCGGGATGAAGTGGGGCGGCGCTCCACCCGGCCGGCGGGGGCGGGCGCCAGGCTGACCTGGCGCTTCACCGCCCGGAACGTGCGGGACGTCGCCTGGGCCGCGGCGCCCAATTTCATCTGGGACGCGAGCGGCTGGAACGGCATCCTGATGCAGTCGTTCTATCCGCCGGTCGCCGACTCCATCTGGCGCGAGTCCACGCGCATGGTGCGCCACTCGATCAAGCACTACTCCGAGACCTGGTTCCCTTACCCGTACCCGACCGCGATCAACGTGAACGGGCCGGTCGGCGGCATGGAGTACCCGATGATCGTGTTCTGCGGCAATCGGCGCAGCCGCGAAGGGTTGTTTGGAGTGACCGCGCACGAGCTCGGGCACGAGTGGTTCCCGATGATCGTGGGCAACAACGAGCGCCTATACGCCTGGATGGACGAGGGGATCAACAGCTTCATCAACATCTACGCCGCGCGCGAGTACTTCCCCGACCGCGCCTGGTTGCGCACACGCGGACAGGCGGCGGCATGGGCGGAGTTCGCGGCCACCGGCCGCGACGAGCCGCCGATGCTCCCCGCCGACCGCATCACGCCCGCCCTGCTCGGCCAGGTCGCCTACAGCAAGCCCGCCGTGGGGCTGTATTTGCTGCGCCACGCGATCGTCGATTCCACGCGCTTCGACGCGGCGTTCCGCCAGTACATCCGGCGCTGGGCGTTCAGGCATCCGACGCCGGCCGACTTCTTCCGCACCATGGAAGACGGTCTGGGCGAGGATCTCTCGTGGTTCTGGCGCGGCTGGTTCTATCGCACCGACGTCGTCGATCAGGCGGTGGATTCCGTGCTGACCGTGCGCGACTCGGCGGGGACGGTGACGGGCATCTTTCTGTCGAGCCCGGGCCAGCTCCCCATGCCCGTGGCCCTGCGGTTGACGTTCGCCGACGCCACGACCGAGCAGGTGCGGCTGCCGGTGGAAACGTGGTATGGCGGAGCGCGATTCCTTTACGTGCGGCGCTTCCCCACGCAACTGGTCGGCGTGGAGATCGATCCGGACCAGGCGTTCCCGGATGTGCGGCGGGGGAATAACACGTGGGGAAAACCACAGGCTCACGACGCAAGGCCCTAGAAGGCAGCGAAGGTGCAAGACGGCGCGGGTGCGAAGTGGCTCTCAGAAGTCGGGATGCGTCATGATGGCCTGGACCAGCTCGTCGAACGGCTGCGACGCCGGCGTGACGTTCCCGTCGGCGTCGGTGTGCACGTTCCACGAGCAGAGCTCGTTCAACGCGGTCGCTTCCTCGTAGGTGAGGCGCAGGACATAGCCGTTGGCGTCGCGCCCCGCGGCGTCCAGGACCTGCTTCAGGACGTCGGGGAGGTGTTTGGCGTGGCGCACGGCCTCGTACTGCCGGCTGGTCACGGGCAAGTCCATGCGCTAATCTTGGTGGCGCTGTAGCCGGCCGCAACAGCGCGCGCCCTGTCCTTCGCCCGGGACTACCTCATGCGTCGCACGCAGTTTCTCGCCACCGGTTTTCACGTACCCGCCCGCGTCGTGACGAACGACGAGCTCGCGGCGATGATGGACACGTCCGACGAGTGGATCGTGCAGCGCAGCGGCATCAAGACCCGGCACTGGGTGGGGGCCGGCGACACCGGAGTCTCACTGGCACTCGAAGCGTCCCGCAAGGCGCTGGCCCGCGCGGGGCTCACGGCAGCGGACGTCGACTGCATCATCTATTGCACCTGCACGCCCGACCATTTCGAGCCGGGGAACGGCGTCTTTCTCCAGCGCGAGCTCGGCCTGACCGACATTCCCGCCGTCGACGTGCGCAATCAGTGCAGCGGATTCATCTACGGCCTGGCCATCGCCGACGCCTGGATCCGCACCGGGCAGTACGGCTGCGTGCTCCTGGTGGGCGCCGAGGTGCACTCGCGCGGGCTCGACAAGACGACGCGCGGGCGCGACACGGCGGTGTTGTTCGGCGACGGCGCCGGTGCTGCCGTGTTGACGGCGGTCGAGGACGACGGACGTGGCATCCTCTCGACGCACATCTTCGCGGACGGCCGCTACGCCGAGAAACTGTGGGTGGACGGGCCGGGGCTCGCCCACGACCCGTATGTCAGCGTGGAGATGCTGGAGCGCGGCCTGCATCGCGCGGTGATGGAGGGGCGCGAGGTGTTCAAGTTCGCCGCGCTGAAGATGCCCGAGTCGGTCGCCCACGCGCTCGCCGCGAACGGCCTCTCCGCCGCGGACGTGAAGCTGCTCGTGCCGCACCAGGCGAACCAGCGGATCATCGAGATGGTGCAGAAAGCGACGGGGCTGCGGGAGGATCAGGTCTTCAGCAACATCCAGCGCTACGGCAACACGACGGCCGCCTCGATCCCCATCGCGCTCGACGAAGCGCTGACCGCAGGCCGGCTCGGCCGCGGCGATCTGCTGGTGCTGACGGCGTTCGGCTCGGGCTTCACCTGGGGGAGCGCCGCCATCCGCTGGTAGCGCCGGGCTCGCGCCGCCGCCACGATGCCGCCGCGCGCGGGGTATGAAGGGGGCATGTGAAACCGGAGCCTGCGCAGGTTGCGTACAGGTTTCCAGCGCGGGAGGCGCAGATGTTGGGATTGGCCATAGCGGCCGCCGCTCTGCTCGGCGGCTTCGTCGTCACAAGGGATTTCGTGCGCCGGCGGTTGCGGTTCGTGGACGTGGTGCAGAAGCCGTCCGCCCCGCTGATTGCCGGCGCGGCCGCGGCGGCGGTGGTCCTCCCCGTCGCGGTGCTGCCCGTCGTCACCGTCGGCACCGCGGTGGCGTTCGGCGTCGGCGTCGCCGGTGGGCTGGCGAGCGGCCGCAACGCGCCGCCCGACGGCGCGCCTTAACCGACGCTGTAGCTCTTGGCGGGCGCCGCATGCTCGGGCCGACCCGCTACCGCCCGCAACGCCCGCACCGCTTCGCGGGCGAACGTCCGGCCGGCTCCCTTCTCGACTTCCTCGAGCGCGCTCCACCGCGTGAACGCCGGCCGCACCGGCGTCGCCATCTGCAGCGTTTCGAACGCGTCCGCCACGGCGAGAATCTTCACCGTCGGCGGCATCGGCAGTGCCTCGATGTCCCAGTCGTCCCCCACGATTTCGTAATAGTGCGCGTACTCAGCGATGATCTCGGCCGCGCCGCGCAGCGCTCGCGCGACGGTGACGTTCTCGTCGGTCACGGAGCGCGACAACAGCCGTAACAGCCGCTGATCGGCACTGCCCACCTCGTGGAGCAACGCGGCGATCCGCAGGTTCTCGACCTCCGTCTCCGAGAGCCGCAGCGCCGTGCCCATCGCGGCTGCGAGCTCCGCCACGCGGGTCGAGTGCCCTTCCCGATGCCGCTCGGCGGACTCGATGTGGACGGTCAGCACCTCGAGCGTGGCCAGATAGGCATTGCGCAGGTCCGCGAGCCGCGCGGCGCGTTGCTCGGCGAGGCCGCCGACGACGTATCCCGTCAGGATCAGGAAGCCCCCCCACGGCACCAGCGTGAGCAACGCGTTCTGATCCAGCCCCGCGTCCATCCCCAGGCCCTGGAACAACTGGAAGAAGAACACCAGCGCCGTCACGAACACGCCCGCGAACACGCCGAACCGGCGGCCGCCGAAGAACCCCGCCAGGATGATCGGCAGATAGTAGAAGCTGAGAAACGCGAACTTCTGCTCGATCAGATAGTTGATGAGCAGCAGCGACAGCACCAGCAACAGCACGAAAATCCGCTCGAAATGGCGGAGGAAGAACTGCTTGGCGTGCTCCAGTGTTCGCGGGGAAGGCTGAACCACGGGCAAACCTTTCGCACGGGGGTGTTGTCGGGGCGCGGCACCAAAGTGAGTATCGCCACCGCATTCTGCAAGTCCGTCACCGCGACGGCTCGCGCACCTCGTAGCCCCGGCACGAGAGCACGGGAAGCGGCGGATATTTGGGAAAGCTCGTGTCGTGGTCGGCGCGGCCGCAGCGGGAGAACACGGAACCGCGCCGGTTGCGCACGCGGCGCATCCAGCGGCAGGTGGCGCACAATCCGATCTGTGAGGCGTCCCTCATAGGCCAACGGACAAGCTAGTTATATCTTGAGTCCGTGAGCCAGGACGAGAGCCTGGGGCTCCCCCCCGGAATTCGGGAGGAATACCTGCAGGGGGCGCGGGATCAGGTGGGCGCCGTCGCCGAGCTGGCCGAGCGGCTGATCGCCGCCGGCGACGACGTGGCGGCGCTGGATCAGTTGCGGCGCGACGCCCACCGCATCCGCGGCTCGGCCGGCTCCTTCGGATTCCCGCAGGCGACCGAGGTCGCCGCCGAGCTGGAAGAGGCGGCGAAGCGCTGGCTCGCCCATCCCGGCGACGGCGTGGC
>JBOHSP010000408.1:0-2454 GCA_050733275.1 Gemmatimonadales bacterium | reverse complement strand
GTTCGTGACGGCGACGCCGATCCACAACCGCCCCGGCGATCTGTTCCATCTGTTTCGGCTGTTCCTGCGCGATCATGCGCTCGCGGCCCTCGGCATCCCGTCGCTCCGCCACGCGGCACTCGACCGCTGTGAGCCGCAGTGGGCCGCCGCGATCGTCCCGCGCCTCGTGGTCGCTCGCTCGCGCGCGCGCGTGCGCGTCGGCTACGCGCCGGGCGCACTCGCACTGCACTTCCCTGTCCTGCTGGAAGCCAAGCAGATCCGCGCCGCCCCGCTATCCGACGAGACGGCCGTGGCGGAGATCGTCGCGCTGATCGGGCAGCTCGGCGCGGGCGGGCCGGCGGCGCCGCTGCTGCGACTGATGCTGCTCCGCCGCCTCGGCTCCAGCCTGGCCGCGTTCCGAGCCAGCCTGTCGCGCCACGAGATGTATGTGGACCTCGCGCTGCGGGCAGCCGCGGAGGGGCGGAAGCTCACGCGCCGGGAGTTCCAGCGCTGCTTCCCGCAGACTCCGGATGGCGATGCGCAGCTCGCGATGTGGCCGCTCCTGCTCGCGCCCGGACAGACAATCCCCACGGCGGGAGATCGCGAGCTCATCCAGCAGATTCACGCGCTGCTACGCCGGGCCGACGCGACCGATCCCAAGGCGGAAGCACTGACGACGGCCCTCGATGCCGATCCCGGCAAGACCATCGTGTTCACCGATTCACGGGTGACCGCCCGATACCTGTTACGCCGGCTCAGCCCGCGCCGGGTCGCCGCGCTGTGCGGTGACGCAGGCCGCTTCGCGGCGGGCGAGGCTCGTCGGGGCGAGATCCTGCGGGCATTCGCACCAGTGGCGCAGCATGCGGCGGCGCCTCCGCCCGCCCTCGAGACCGACGTCCTCGTCGCCACCGATCTCCTGAGCGAAGGCCTCGATTTGCAGGACGCCCAGCGGGTCGTGCACTATGACCTGCCGTGGAGTCCGGCGCGGCTGCGGCAGCGCCTCGGACGTATCGACCGCCTGGGCTCGCGGCACGCCGGGATCCGCACCGTCACGTTCCTCCCGACCGGGTCGTTGAGTGCGGCCATCGCGATCGAGCAGCGGCTCGCATCCAAGACTCACGCGCAGCGCATTGCCGGCGCAGAGAGAACCCTCGATTGGTGCGACGAGCTTGCGGAAGTCGCCGCGCCGGCGCCCTCGCCTGCGGGTTGCTGGACGAGCATCGACGGCGATCGTGCCCTGGTCGTCCTGATCGTCCGGATCGGCGGACTGACGGAAGCCTTCGTGGTGAGTGCGGGAACGGCCCGCGCCGACGCCGGGTCTGCCGCGCTGGTTGTGCGCCAAGCCTCGCGGGCCGACCGCGGCGCGACGGCGCATGGCGGAGCGGCGGTGCGACAGGCGATCGCGTCCGCCGCGCCGCTCATCCGGGAACGGCTCGACGCCGTACAGAGCGCGCGCTGGCGGGCCGCGGACCGTGACCGTCTCAGCCGGCGCCTGATTCCCTGGGTCCTGTCCGCGGCCCGGCACGCCGCGCGGCGCGGCGAAGCGGGGCGCGTACGCCGGCTGGACGCCGTGGTGTCCCGCCTCGCTCACGGCATGACTGCCGGCGAGGAGCTCCTGCTCGAAGATCTCCTCGGCCGCCGCGAGCCGCTCGTCATCGATGCCGTGTGCGACTGGCACGAGCACCTCCCGCCACTCGCCACCTCCGACCAGGAGCAGCGCGTCGAATTGGTGGCCGCCATCGTGGTAGCGCACCCCGCGTCGCCGGCGTAGCTTCGGCCCTTCGCCCGCTTGCCCGAGGTCCGACCATGCTCGCACCCGTTCTGCTGCTGCTCGTCGCGGTTCAATCGCCGCAGACGCCCTTCGACTCGCTGCACTTCCGCTCCATCGGCCCCGCCGTGATGGGCGGCCGCGTCCACGACGTCGAAGCTGTGCCGAACGACCCCGCGATCGTCTACGTCGCCACCGCGACCGGCGGCATCTGGAAATCGGTCAACAAAGGCACCACCTGGACGCCGATCTTCGACGACCAGCCGGTGAGCACGTTCGGCGACGTCGCCCTCGCGCCCTCGAACCCCGATGTCGTGTGGGCCGGCACCGGCGAGCAGAACAACCGCCAGAGCACCTCGTGGGGCAACGGCGTCTATCGCTCGACCGACGGCGGCAAGACGTGGACGCACCACGGCCTCGCCGCGACGCGGCACATCGGGCGCATCCGCGTGCACCCGCGCAATCCCGACGTCGCCTACGTCGCGGCCCTCGGCCACCTGTGGGCGCCGACCCCGGACCGGGGCGTCTACAAGACGACGGACGGCGGCCGGACCTGGAGCAAGGTGCTCTACGTGGACACGCTGACGGGCGTCGTGGACCTCGCGATGGATCCCACGAACCCAGACGTGCTCTACGCCGCCGCCTACCAGCGCCTGCGGCGCGCGTGGGGGTTCAACGGCGGAGGACCGAAGAGCGGGATCTACAAG
>JBOHSP010000407.1:0-8874 GCA_050733275.1 Gemmatimonadales bacterium | reverse complement strand
GGATCGGAGACGCCGGCGCGGCTACCGGCGAGGGCGGCGGTCGCCCGCGCGAGCTCGCCCGCGATGGTCCGGCGCGCCTGGACGCGCAGCTCAGGCACTCATCCGCTCCCGCTGTCCAGCCTGCCGGAGCGCGGCGATCAGCTCGTCGAGACGGCCGTCCATCACATCGGCAATGTCGTGCGTCGTGAGCTGGATGCGGTGATCGGTGACCCGATTCTGCGGGAAGTTGTACGTGCGCACCTTCTGCGAGCGGTCGCCCGTGCCGACCTGCGCGCGGCGGTCCCGCGCCCGGGCCGCTTCCTGCTCAGCCACGATGCGGTCGAGCAACCGGGAGCGCAGGATCTCGAGCGCCCTGACCTTGTTCTGAAGCTGCGACTTCTGGTCCTGGCACTTCACCTCGAGCCCGGTCGGCAGGTGCGTGACGCGCACGGCGCTGTCCGTCGTGTTCACGCTCTGCCCGCCCGGGCCTCCGGACCGGAACACGTCGATGCGCAGGTCCTTGTCGTCGATCTTCACGTCCACCTCTTCGGCCTCGGGCAGGACCGCCACCGTGGCGGTGGACGTGTGGATGCGGCCCTGGGCCTCGGTGCGGGGGACGCGCTGCACGCGGTGCACGCCGGACTCGTAGCGCAACGTGCCGTACGCCTTGGGCCCCCGCGCCGCGAACACCGCCTCTTTGAGCCCGCCCAGCGTGCCTTGGGACAGCGACAGCACCTCCACGGTCCACCGCTGCCGCTCGCTGAAGCGCGTGTACATGCGGAACAGGTCGGCGGCGAACAGCGCCGCCTCATCCCCGCCGGTGCCGGCGCGGACCTCAACGATCGCGTCGCGGTCGTCGAACGGGTCGGCGGGGGTGAGCAGCTCGACGAGCTGCTGCTGCAGCCGCTCGATCTCCGGCCGCAGTCGCTCGAGGTCGGTGCGGGCGAGCTGCGAGAGCTCGGGGTCCTTGTCCGACAGGACCTCGCGGGCCTGGGCCAGCTCGGCGCTGAGGCGCTCGAGCCGCTGGTGGGTGAGACGGATGGCCTCGAGGCGGGCGTGCTCGCGTCCCAGCTGCTTCAGCGTGGCCGGATTCCGCGCGGTCTCGGGGTCGGCCAGTTGTCGGGCGACCTCCTCCGCCCGCGCGAGCGCCTGGCGGAGTGCGGTCTCCACGGATCAGCTCGCCTTGGGGGTGCCCTGCCCGGTCGCGGTCCCGTACTTCTGGCGGAAGCGCTCCACCCGCCCCGCCGTGTCCACCAGCTTCTGCTTGCCGGTGAAGAACGGGTGGCAACGGGCGCAGATCTCCACATGGATCACGGGCACGGTCGAGCGCGTCACGAAGCTGTTGCCGCACGCGCATTGCACCGTCGCCCGGTGGTATTTCGGATGAATGCCGGGTTTCACTGCCGCTATCCTTACCCTGAAAGTCGAACGCCTGACGTCGAACGGCACGAAGTGCGGAAATATAGCCGCCACCACAACTTGAGGGCAAGGCGGCGAGCCGTTCGTGAATTGACACCGCTGCTCGAGCCGCGTAATCTTGCCGCTCGAAAGCAGACTGGCCCCCGGCCCGCGGCCGGCCGTGGCCCCGCCCTTCATCCCGGGGGACTTATCGAGTGTCGGCCGCCGAGGTGCTGCAGAAGGTCCCGCTCTTCAGTCAGCTGAGTCCCGCCGATCTCCAGCGGGTAGTAGACGTCGCCCGCGACCGTACCTATCCCAAGAACTCCGTCATTCTGTTCGAGGACGACCCCGGCGACGCCCTGTACGTCGTCGCTAAGGGGCAGGTCAAAGTCGTGCTGATCGGGGAGGACGGCCGCGAGGTCATCCTCTCCGTGCTCGGAGAGGGCGAGTTCTTCGGCGAGATGGCGCTGATCGACGATGAGCCGCGCTCGGCCCACGTGATCGCGATGGAGGATTCGACCCTGATCGTGCTGCGGCGCGAGGACTTTCAGAGCATCCTCATGGCGGCGCCGGGCATCGCGCTCGCGCTGCTGCGCGAGCTGTCGCGCCGGCTGCGGCGCGTGGACGAGAAGGTCGGCAGCCTGGTGTTGCTCGACGTGCACGGCCGGGTGGCCCAGCTCCTGCTCGAGCTCGCCGACGAGAACGACGGCCAGCGGATCACGCGGCGGCTCACGCACCACACGATCGCGCAGATGATCGGCTCGTCGCGCGAGACGGTGTCGCGCACGATGCGCGAGTTCGTGGACAAGGGCATGATCGACGTGAGCCGTAAGGACATCGCTATCCGCGATCGCAGCGCCCTGGAGCAGGCCGCGGGCCGCTCGTGAGGCGCGTCACGGGCGCGTCGTGAGGGCGTGGCTTGTTGTACGTGCGCGAGTTCCGGTAACGTAGCCGAGCGACGGCGTGTCCAAACACATGGCTTACACGGTGACCTTCTGGGGGACTCGGGGTAGCATTCCCACTCCCGGGGCCCACACCGCGCGCTACGGAGGCAACACGCCGTGCGTTGCCGTTGGGGGCGCCGGGGGCCAGCTCGTGGTGCTCGACGCCGGCACGGGCATTCGCGCGCTGGGCCTCGAGCTCGTGGCCAAGCAGAACGGGCCGGTCAACGTCGAGATCCTGCTGTCCCACGCGCACTGGGACCACATCCAGGGGCTGCCGCACTTCAAGCCGTTTTTCGCCCCCGGCAACAGCGTGCGCATCTGGGGGACGCGCCAGGGGACGGCCTCCCTGGAAGCCATCTTGCGCCAGCAGATGGATCCGGCCGTGTTCCCGGTGCCGTTGGATGCGCTGTCAGCCCAGTTGACCGTGCAGCAGCTCAATCAGGGGGAGTTTTCGATCGGCGAGTTCCGCGTGCGGACCGCGCCGCTGCGCCACCCGGGCACGACGTTGGCCTTCCGGCTCACGCCCGCCGACCGGCCGAAGGAGCCGAGCATGGCGTACGTGACGGACAACGAGCTCGGCCCGGGCGGCCACTACGACGTGGGGTCCACGTGGCGGCGGGACTTCGTGGCCTTCCTGCACGGCGTCGATCTGCTGATTCACGACGCGATGTACACGCCGCAAGAGCTGGAGCAGCACCGCGGCTGGGGCCATTCGACGTATGAGGAAGCCGTCACGCTGGCGCAGGAAGCGGGCGTGCCGCGGCTGGTGCTGTTCCATCACGAGCCGGAGCACAACGACGCGCGGATGGACGACGTGCTCGCCGCCGCGCGCCGCTACGCCAAGCGGGGCGGCCCGCTCGAGGTGCTGGCGGCGCAGGAAGGGATGCAGGTGACCTTGTGACCCGAGGAGCGGATATGCGCGTGCGTGCATTCGTGGCGGTGGCGAGCCTGGTCCCGGTGCTGCTGGGGGCGCAGCAACGCGGCGATACCCGCCCGGGCATCGCCGTGTTGCCGTTCAGCAACGGCGGCTCCTACGGACAGTCGCAGGAGGACTTCGAGGCGCTGGAGCGCGGCATCGCGGGCATGATGATCTCCGAGCTGTCGGCCAACCCGGCGGCCCGCGTGGTCGAGCGCGAGGCGGTCCAGCAGCTGCTCGCGGAGCAGAACCTCGGCGCTGAGGGGCGGATCGATCCGCAGACGGCGGCGCGCGTCGGCAAGCTCGTCGGGGCGCGCTACGTGGTGCTGGGAACGTTCATCGACTTCTACGGCGACTTCCGGGTCGACGTGCGCCTCGTCAACACCGAGACCAGCGAGATCATCAAGACGGAATCGGAGCGCATGCAGCGCGACCACCTGTTCGACATCATCCGCAGTGTGGCGGTGCGCCTGATGAAGGACGCCAACCTGCCGGCGCTGCAGCGCCAGGCGTCCGAGCAACGGCAGAGCCGACAGGTGCCCACGGAGGCGCTGACCTACTATTCGCGCGCCTTGCTCTATCAGGACCGCGGCCAGAAGGAGCGGGCGGTCGAGATGTTCAACCGCGCGCTCGCGATCTTTCCGGACTATACCGAAGCGCAGGAGGGCCTCCAACGCGTGCAGAGCTCCTGATCGACCGGCGGACTCGTTGCGGCGGCTCACGGCGCGCCAGCTTGCCCGCCCCGCGGGCGCTGGCGCGCTGTGGCATTGCGGCATGAGCGGCGCGCCGTGAGATATCTGCTGCTGCACAGCGCCGCCTGGCGCCCGGACGACGTCGCGCCGGCGCTGGCGATGGCGCAGGTCGAGGCCCACCCCGTGCTCCTGCCGCGCGATCTCGCCGTGGCCGACGACCGCCCCACCGTGTTGCTGCTCGACGCCGAGAGCCGCTCGGCGTTCCCCGTGGACCTCATGCGGGCCTTCGTGGACGCCGGCGGCGCCATCGTCGCCCTGGCGCGCGAGGGCGAAGGCGACGTGCCGGAGACCTTGCCGACCGAGTTCCTGTCCGGCTTTCTCACGCATCCGGCCACGCCGCGGCGGCTGCTGGTCGCGATCCGTGCCGGGTTCCGCGAGGCGGCGGCGCGCGCCGAAACCGCCCGGGCGCGCGGCGAAGCGGCGCAGCGCGCCCGCGAGATCGGCGAGCTCACCCGCATCGGCGTGGCGCTCGGCACCGAGCGGGACCTCAAGACGCTGCTCGAGCTGATCCTCACGCAGGCGCGCCGCATCACCCAGTCCGACGCCGGCAGCCTCTATCTGGTCGAGTCCAGCGCGCAGGGCCTGCCGCGGCTGCGCTTCCGGCTGGCGCAAACCTTCTCCAAACCGGAGGCGCCGTTCGTCGAGTTCACGATTCCCGTGGACCGCACCAGCCTCGCCGGCTACTGCGCGGTCACCGGCGATCCGCTGGTGATCGACGATGCCTACTTCCTGCCGCCCGACGTCGAGTACACGATCAACCGGTCGTTCGACGAGCGCTACGGCTACCGCACCAAGTCGATGCTCGTGATCCCGATGAAGGATCACAAGGACGAGATCATCGGCGTGCTGCAGCTGATCAACCGCAAGCGCAGCGCCGACGCGGTGCTCGCCTCGCGCGCCGACGTCGAGCGCGAGGTTGTGCCCTACTCGAAACGCACCGTGGAGCTCGTGACCGCCCTGGCGGGCCAGGCCGGGGTCGCGATCGAGAACAGCCGGCTGTACGAGGATATCGAGCGGCTGTTCGAAGGATTCGTGCTCGCGGCGGTGCACGCCATCGAGCAGCGCGATCCGACCACCTACGGGCACAGCGGCCGCGTCGCCGGGATGACCGTGGGCCTGGCCGAGCTCGTGGATCGCGTGGACCAGGAGCCCTATCGCGGGGTCACGTTCTCGCGCGAGCAGCTGCGCGAGCTGCGTTATGCCGCGCTGCTGCACGACTTCGGCAAGGTCGGCGTGCGCGAGCAGGTGCTCGTCAAGGCGAAGAAGCTGTATCCGTCCGATCTCGCGCTGGTGCGGCACCGCCACGCCTTCATCCAGCGGACCGCGGAGCGGGAATTCTGGCGCGCGCGTGCCGAGTACCTCGAGCGGCACGGTCGCGAGGGGTTTGACGATTTCATCCGCGAGCTGGAAGCGGCGCACATCCGGGAGCTGCAGGAGCTGGACCGGTTTCTCGAGGTCGTGCAGCAGGCCAACGAGCCGACCATCCTGCCGGCCGGCAGCTTCGACGAGCTCCAGGCCTGGGCCAAGAAGACGTATCTGGGATTCGACGGCGTGGCGGAACCGTACCTCTCAGCCAACGAGATGCGCTATCTCATGATCCGCAAGGGCAGCCTGGACGACGCCGAGCGTCACGAGATCGAGAGCCACGTCACCCACACCTTCCAGTTTTTGCAGCGTATCCCCTGGACCCGCGAGCTGCGGCAGGTGCCGCTGATCGCCTATGGCCATCACGAGAAGCTGGATGGGCTCGGCTATCCGCGCCGTATCACGGCGGACGCGATTCCGATTCAGACGCGGATGATGACCATCAGCGACATCTACGACGCGCTGACGGCACAGGACCGGCCTTACAAGCGCGCCGTCACGCTCGAGCGGGCGCTCGACATTCTCACGGATGAAGTCAACGCGGGCCAGCTCGACCAGCATCTCTTCACGCTGTTCGTGGAGGGCAAGGTGTTCCAGCGCCAGGGACTGAGCGACTGACGTTTAGAACACCAGCAGCCGCACCGACACCAGCAGTAAGAACCCGCCGAACACCTTGCGCAACAGGACGTCCGACATCGAGCCCGCGAGCCGCGAACCAAAGTACGCGCCTATGACGAGCCCGAGAGCGATGACGACCGCGAAGGCAAGGTTCACCTGCCCGCGGCGATGGTACTCCAGCGTGCCGACGATGAACCCCACGGGAATCGCCAGCGCCGCCAGCGATGTGCCGTGCGCCGTGTGCTGGGGGAGCTGAGCCAGCAACACCAGCCCCGGCACGATCACGATCGCCCCTCCTACGCCGAACAGCCCGGACACCAGGCCGGCCAGAACACCGAGCAGCGCCACCAGGACCCACGTCATGACGTCTCCTTCGGTTTGCCCCAGCCGCCGCCGCCGGGGGTCTCGATTCGCAAGATATCGCCCGGCGCGAGCCACAGTTGCGCCTTCGCGGGCACGGCCGACCCGTTGACCAGGTTCCGTCCCGGCGCGCCGGCCGCGCCGCCCGCCGCCCCCGCCGGGCCATGCCGCCGCCGGTCGGTGAGCAACGTCGCTTCCATCGGTGCCAGCGCTTCGAACTCCCGCACCACACCATCCCCGCCCCGCCATTCCCCCGCGCCGCCACTATCGCGGCGCAGCGCGTAGGCACGCACGCGCAGCGGATGCTCGAGCTCCAGCACCTCGATGGGGGTGTTGCGCGTGTTCGACATCCCGACGTGGACACCGCAAGGCCCGTGCGCGCCCTGGCTCGCGCCCTGCCCACCGCCAATCGTCTCGTAATAGGTCCAGGCATCCCGCATCCCGCTTGCCGCGTCCCGCGCCTCAGCTCCGCCGAACGTCACGTTGTTCATCGTGCCCTGGCCCAGGGCGGGGACGACCACGCCACCCGCCGCGAGCGCCCGGAACACGACATCGGTGATGCGCTGCGACGTCTCGACGTTCCCGGCGGCGACCGCGCGCGGCCACTGCGCGTGGACCAGCGAGTCGGGCGGCGCCGTGACGCGCACGGTGCGCTGCACGCCGCCGTTCATCGGCACATCCTCGGG
The DNA here is from genome assembly GCA_050733275.1 of Gemmatimonadales bacterium. Classification (GTDB taxonomy): domain Bacteria; phylum Gemmatimonadota; class Gemmatimonadetes; order Gemmatimonadales; family GWC2-71-9; genus 20CM-2-65-7. Next base: position 1,856 of record JBOHSP010000407.1, on the reverse strand, counting down.
CACCAGGGTGCGCACGACGAACAGCACGGCCGATCGGGTGACCGCGAGCGGACAGTTGATGTTTCCCGGGACCGCGGGGCTGGTGCCCCCGAAGTCGGCGTGGAGGACGCCGTCCTCGACGTCGAGGCGTACGCGGATCGCGTAGTCGCCCTCACTGATGCCGTCTCCTTCCAGCACATCGACGGCGGTCATCTCGCCCGCGGGCGCCGGCAGGCGGGCCAGCGCCGCGCGGGTGCGCCGCTCGGCATAGTCGCGCAGCTCCGCCGCCGCCGCGCGCAGGCCCGCCCACCCTCCCGGGTAGCGCGAGGCCAGCATCCGCAGCCCGTCCGCGCCCCGCAGCGCCGCCGCCCGCTGGGCCGCGAGGTCCCCGCGTCGCATCGCCGGCGCCCGCACGTTGGCCAGCAGGACCCGCTCCAGATCCGGCGTCCAGCGCAGCGGCGGGATCACGAGCCCCTCGGCGTAAATGTCGCGCGCCCCCGCCGGCATGCTCCCCGGCGTCATGCCGCCGACGTCGGAGTGATGCGCCCGAACCACGCTGTAGCCGGCGAGCGTGCCGCCGATCCCGATCGCGGCCACGACCGTGAGATCGGGCAGATGGCTCCCGCCGGCATAGGGATCGTTCAGCAGAAACAGCTCGCCGGGCGCGGGCGGCGGATCCACGGCCCGCACCGCGTCGACCGCATCGGCGAGCGCGCCGAGATGCACGGGGATGTGCGCCGCCTGCGCCATCATCTCGCCGTCGGCATCGAACACCGCCGCCGACGCGTCGCGTCGCTCGCGGATGTTGGGAGAGAGCGCGCTGCGCACGAGGACGAGCCCCATCTCCTCCGCGATCGAGGCGAAGGCCTGCCCCATGACCTCGAGCCTGACGGCGTCGAGTGTCACCCGCGCTCCACCACCACGGTGCCGCTCGCGTGCACCGTGCCGCGAAACCCGGGCTCGATCAGCGCCGTGGCGTCGGGACCCGCGAGGATTGCGGGACCCTGCAGTCGCTGCCCCGGAGCGAGCCCCGCCAGGGCCCATACCTCGGCCCGCACGACGGCATCATCCCGCGTCACGATCTGCCGGCGCACCGGCGGCAGAGCTTCGGCCGGACCGGCGTGGGGGGAGCGCAGCGGCGGCGTGGCGCCGGGGCCCTCGGCCACCACGCGCACATTGACGAGTTCCACAGGGAGGGCGAGATCCGCGTGGCCGTGGCGCGCCCGGTGCGCCTCGTGAAACGCCGCCGCCAGCGCTGCCGGATCATCCGCGGGAACGGGAACCGTCAGCTCGTATCCCTGGCCCGCGAAACGGCAATCGGCGAGGCGCGTGAAGCGCGCATCGCCGGCCACCTCGGCGCGTGCTGCGGCACAGAGCGGCGCGAACAGCCGCGCGAGCGCCGCGCCATCGAGCCGCCGCAGGGGCGCGTGAGCGGACGCGACGATCTCGACGCGCTCTCCGGCGGCTGCCAGGCCGAGGGCGCTCAACACCCCGGGATGCGGGGGAATCGCGACGCGCGTCATCCCGAGCGCGTCGGCCAGGGCGCAGCCGAACAGCGGTCCCGCTCCGCCGAACGGCAGCAGGGTCATGCCACGCGGATCGATGCCGCGCGCCACGCTCACGCGTTTGAGCGCGCGGGCCATGGCCGCCGTCGCCACCGTAACGATGCCCGCGGCGACCCGCGTGACCGTGTGACCCTTCCCCAGCGCGCGGGCGAGCGGCGTCAAGGCGCGCTCAGCGGCCCCGGGATCGAGGCGCAGCTCGTCGGCCAGCGGATGCGCGGGATCGAGCCAGCCGAGCACCAGGCAGGCGTCGGTGACCGTGGGCTCCGTGCCGCCGTGGCCGTAGCAGGCGGGGCCGGGGTCGGCGCCGGCGCT
>JBOHSP010000406.1:0-3757 GCA_050733275.1 Gemmatimonadales bacterium | reverse complement strand
CCGCGGCCGTGGTCGCGGGGTTCCTGCTGGGCCGCGGCGCGGGAGGGGCGGCGGAGACGGCGGCGGCCGACGGTACGGAGAGTATCGATGCGGCCATGGCCCCGACCAACGGTCCCGGGCTCGCGGCCCTCATCACCGCCGCCGAGCCGCCGGATGCGAGCATCCTGCTGACGGCGCTGGTGGAGCCGTGATGACGACAGGACGACGATCGAGAACGGCGACGCGAGCATGCTGCGACGCGACGAGAGGATGATCCGATGCTGAACAAGTCGAAGCTGACGGCGCTCCTGGTGCTGGTCCTCGTGTTCATCGCGGGGATCGCGGCGGCGTGGGGCGCGCATGAGTTCGGGGACCGCAAGCGGGACGGCCGGCGCCGCGGCCGGGGGCCCGACGCGATGGTGGCGTATCTCGCGCGCGAGCTCGACCTCAGCGCGGCGCAGCGCGATTCACTCCGCGCGATCTTCGCGCGCCACCGGCCCGCGACCGAGTCCTTGTGGGCGGAGGTGCGCCCGCGGTTCGACTCGCTCAAGGCGCGCGTGCGTGCCGACATCGATGCGCAGCTCACCCCCGAGCAGCGCGAACGCCACCGGCGACTCATCGAGCGGGCCGAGCATCATCGTAAAGACAAGAACGCCCGCGGGCGGCGGGAGGAGACGAACTGATGCGCGGGTGGATGGTGGTCCTCGGACTCGTCGTGGCGGTGCCGGCGCGCGCCCAGCAGGTCGAAGTCACGCTGCCGGAGGCGTTGCGCCGCGCGCTGCAGGTGCAGCCCGCGATGGTGCAGGCACGCGGCGAGCAGCGCACCACCGGCGCGAGCCGCCGCTCGGCGCTGGGCGCCTATTTCCCCTCCCTGTCCACGGGCATGTCGGCCTCGCGCAGTAACGTCGGCCGCATCGATCAGACCACGGGCCAGCCGGTGCCGCCCGAGTACTCCTATACGGGCAGTTTCAACGCGAGCCTGGAGCTGTTCGACGGCTTCCGCCGGCTCGCGAACTATCGCGCGGCGTCGGCGAACCTGGACGCGGCCGAAGCGGGCGTGGTGAACCAGCGGTTCCAGGTGACGCTCGCGACCAAGCAGGTGTTCTACGACGCGCTGGCGCGCGACGAGCTGGTGCGCGTCGCCGAGGCGCAGGTGCGCCGGGCCCAGCAGCAGCTGCAGATCTCCGTCGAAAAGCTGCGCGCCGGCTCGGCCACGCGGTCGGATTCGCTGCGTTCCACCGTGGAGTACGGCAACGCCCGCATCGCGCTGCTCCAGGCCCGCGCCAACCTGGCGACGGCGCAGGCCAATCTCGGCCGGCAGATCGGGGCGGACGTGCCCGTGCGCGCGGTGCCGGATACGGTGCTGCCGCCGCTCCCCGATACCGCCGCGCTGCGCGCCATCGCGGTGGAGACGGCGCCCCAGGTCGAACAGGCGGAGGCGGAGGCGCGCGCGGCCCGCGCGCAGGTGTGGAGCGCCCGCGCCCAGTACTGGCCCACGCTCTCCGTGAGCTACAGCAACAACCGCCAGGGGACGGGGTCGCCCGATCTGCCGCTGTTCAACAGCTATCCCGAGACATTCTCGTGGCGCTTCACCGTGTCGTTGCCCATCTTCAACGGCTTCCAACGCGAGGCCAACCAGGTCAATGCGTCGGTGCAGCGCGACCTCGCCGAGGCGCGCGCGGCCGACGCCCGCCGCCAGTTCCAGGCCCAGCTCACGCAACAGCTCGCCGCGCTGGCGACCACGTTCGAGCAGATCGGCATCGCGCGCGCCAACGTCGCCGCGGCCACGGAGGACCTGCGCGTGCAGAACGAGCGCTACCGGGTGGGGGCCGCGACCATCCTCGACCTGCTGACGTCGCAGACCGCGCTGACCCAGGCCGAGGTGAACCTGGTGCAGACGCGCTTCAACTACCTGATCGCCCGGGCCCAGGTCGAGGCCGTCGTGGGACGGACGCTGTGACGCAGGTCCAGCCGATGCTGTTCCGCACCGGCGATACGCCCACGCCGGACATCGTCATCCTCACGCACAAGCTGACGCGCGAGTACGCCATGGGCGCGGAGGTGGTCCACGCGTTGCGCGGCGTGGACATCCAGATCAAGCAGAACGAGTTCGTGGCGTGCATGGGGCCGTCGGGCTCGGGCAAGTCGACCCTGATGAACCTCATCGGCTGCCTCGACACGCCGACCAGCGGCGAGTACTGGCTCAACGGGCAGAAGGTGAGCGATCTCAGCGACGACGAGCTGGCGCGCATCCGCAACAAGGAAATCGGCTTCGTGTTCCAGACGTTCAACCTGCTGCCGCGCGCCGATTCCCTGCACAACGTGGAGCTGCCGTTGATCTACGCCGGCCTGCCGTCGAAGGAGCGGCGCGAGCGCGCGGCGCGCGCCCTCGCCCAGGTCGGCCTGCAGGACCGCATGGACCACCGTCCCAATGAGCTGTCGGGCGGCCAGCGCCAGCGCGTGGCCATCGCGCGGGCGCTGGTCAACGAGCCGAGCATCCTCCTGGCCGACGAACCCACCGGCAACCTCGACTCGGCGACCGGCAACGAGATCATGGGGTTGTTCGAAGACCTGCACCGCAACGGCCAGACGATCGTGCTGGTCACCCACGAGCACGACATCGCGGCGCATGCGCGCCGCCAGATTCACCTGCTCGACGGCCGGATCGAGCGCGACGAGAGGACCAGACCCGAGTGAACGCGATGCACCGGACGGCCGCGACCGCCGTCCTCCTGGTGAGCGCCGCCGCCGCCTGCCGGGACGCCGAACCCGCGCCCCTCTATGAGGCCATTCCCGTCGAGCGGCGCACTATCGTGGTGTCGGCGTCCGCCGCGGGCGCCATCGAGCCGGTGCTCACCGTGGACGTCAAGTCCAAGGCATCGGGCGAGATCATCGAGATGCTCGTCGAGACGGGCGACGACGTCCGCGCCAGCCAGCTGCTCGCCGCCATCGACCCCCGCATCCCGCGCAACACCCTCGCGCAGGCGGAAGCCAACCTCGCCGTCGCCGAAGCCCAGCTCACGAACGCCAGGGCGCAGTTGTCGCGCGCCGACACGCTGTTCAAGACGCAGGCGATCACGGAAGCGGAGTACGAGAACGCCAAGCTGGCGTACGCCAACGCCAACGCCGCCGTGATCCGCGCGCGCTCCGAGCTGGAGAACGCCCGCGACCGCATGACCGATACGCGCATCCGCGCGCCGGTGGGCGGGACGATCATCGCCAAGAACGTCGAGCTGGGGACGGTGATCTCCTCGCCCACCCAGGACGTTGGCGGCGGCACCGTGCTCTTCCGGATGGCGAACCTCGACACGGTGCAGGTCCGCACGCTCGTGGACGAGACCGACATCGGGAAGGTGCGGCCCGGAATGCGGGCGACCATCACCGTGGACGCCTACCCGAATCGGCCCTTCGAGGGCGCCGTCCTCAAGATCGAGCCGCAGGCGACCGTGCAGCAGAACGTGACGATGTTCCCGGTGCTGGTGCGCATCGCGAACCCGGACCATCTGCTCAAGCCGGGGATGAATACCGAAGTGGAGGTTCATGTGGGCCGGCGCGAGAACGTGCTCGCGATCCCCAACGCCGCGCTGCGCACGCCGCGCGACGTCGCGTCGGCGGCGGAGGTCCTGGGGCTCGATCCGCAGGAGGTGCAGCGGCAGCTCGCGAGCGCGCCGCAGCGCCCGGAATCGAGCGCGGGAGGCGCCTCGCTGGGCGGCACAGGGGCCCGCCGTGATTCGGGGGACGGCGCCTCGCCGCCGGCCGCCACGGTGACGCTGCCGGG
>JBOHSP010000405.1:0-2226 GCA_050733275.1 Gemmatimonadales bacterium | reverse complement strand
CAGCAGCTCCGCATCCAGCGCCTCGGCCACGCGCGCCGCCGCCGCGCGCACCGCATGGTCCCACGCCGCGGTCCACGCGCGCCGCCCCGTCACCTCGAGCACCCGCTCGCGCTCGTCGCGCGCCGCGGCCGCGCGGCCGTCGCCACCCAGCTCCAACACCCGCGTCGCCAGCTCTTCGCGAATGTCGTCCAGCGGCACCCACAGCGGCTGCAGCCGGCGCGGCACGATGATACGGCCCAGCGACGGCGCCAGCTCTGGCACGCGCAGCGGCAGGGGGAAATGCGCCGGGGCCGTCGCCATCAGGCAGGATCGGCGGTGAGCTGCGCCGCGCGGCCCGTGCGGCGCTCGAAGTCGGCGACGAAGTGCGGCAGCGCCTCGGCCGAAAACCGCTCGCGCGAGAGACCCGTGACGGCAATGGCGCGCTCGATGGCAGCCGGCTCCCCCTCGATCTCGACGAGCACGTCCATCGCGGGGTACCACTCGATGCGCACCGTCGCGCCGGGCGGCGCGCCGGCGGCGTACTCGGCAATGGTGCGATCGATCCGCAGCACCACCTCGAACCCGAGGCGCGTGAGGATGGTGTGCGCGACGTCCGGATCGGCGATCCCGGTCTCCTGCTCTTCGCGATGCTTGTAGCCATCCCGCACGCCGGCGGGTCCTTTCCAGGCCAGCACCCCGCGCGTCGCGCCGTCGGCCTGCCGGTAGGTGCGCAGCCGCAGCACCTCGTCGCGCGCGCGCAGCGCGCCGCGGAGATCGTAGCGGCGGTCGAGCATCGTGCCCCGGAATACGAGCCGCGCGCCGCTGCTGACCAGTGCCGCCTCGAGCGCCGCGGGATCGTCCACCCGCGCCTTCAGCTCGAGCTCGTCGCGGACCGGATTCATGACAGCAGCGCGTCGAGGACGCCGGACGTATCGCCGAAATGCTCGAACACGTGGCTCGCCCCGGCTGCCCGGAGCGCCGCGACGTCATAGAACCCCGTCGCCACGGCGACGGCGCGCGCGCCCACCGGGCTGCAGCAGGCGACGTCGTCCGGCGTGTCGCCGACGATGACGATGTCCGCGCCGGCGAACGGCCGCCCCACGCGGCGCGCCGCGCGTTCGGCAGCGATGACCGGCAGCTCGGGCCGGCGGTGCGAGTCCGACCCGTAGGCGCCGACCGCGAAGCGCGCGGAATCGATCCCCGCCGAGCGCAGCTTCAGCGCGGCGCCGCGTTCGAGGTTGCCGGTGAGCAGGCCGACGAGCGTGCGCCCAGCCGCTTCGTGCGGCGCCAGCGCGTCGAGCAGCGCGACCACGCCGGGAAACAGGCGCGTCGCCTGCGTCGGTTTGGCCAGCTCGCGCGTGAGCAGCTCCAGGTAGCGGCGACACACCGCCGCCACCCGCTCGGGCGACTCTGCCTCCGGGTGCCCCGCGAGCGCGAGCAGCTCGCGCACGATCTGCGGGTCGGTCTTGCCGTCGAACCGATAGCCGTCGATCGGGCCGGCCGTCCCGGCCTCGTCGAGCAGCGCCTGGTGAATCGCCCGCCGCCCCGCGCCGTCCGTCCAGAGCAGCGTGCCGTCGATGTCGAAGAGGATCAGACGCATGGTCTGCAATATCGAATCCCTGGTATCTGTCACGAAAGGCGCGTACCGGCGCAGAGAGGCGCGGTCGCCTCCGATGCCAGGCGGTCACCGTCTGCGACTGCGCCTTTTTGCGCCTTTTTGCGCCTTTCGGTTTCTATCCGACCCGTTTCACAGCCACGAGACTCTCCCTGAGCCTGACCATGCGCGGTTCGTCACCAAAGAGATGGTCATCGCCCACGCCGCCGCGCGAAGCCGACGCGTGCACCATGCGGCCCGCGCCGGCCCACAGCGCTACGTGGGCCACGCGTCCCTGCTCGGTGAAGAACAGCAGGTCGCCCGCTTCGTAGCCGCGGCCGTCCTCTGCCTGCGGAACCTCGCGGCCGCACGCGAACTGCTGGTCGCTGTCCCGCGGCAGCCGCACGCCGCGCGCGAGGTAAACCGCCTGCGTGAGCCCGGAGCAGTCGATCCCCCATTCGGTGCGTCCGCCCCACAGATACGGCGCGCCGCCGTACCACTTCCGCGCCAGCTCGGGCACGGCGAGGTGGCGCGCCTCGGCGCGGAGCTCGGCATCCGACCGCACGCTCCCCGCGGCGATCACGCCGAGCTGCCCGTCCGCCAGCTCGACGGCGCCGTCCGTGCGCAGGGCGAGCCGCGCGCCGGTGGGGAGG
>JBOHSP010000404.1:0-9436 GCA_050733275.1 Gemmatimonadales bacterium | reverse complement strand
GTGATGAACCAGCTGATCGAAACCGGCCACGTGCAGCGGGCCGTGATGGGCGTGTCGATCCGCGCCATCACCCCCGAAGACGCCGAGTACGCGAAGCTGCGCGACATCCGCGGTGTGGTGGTCAACGGCTACACGGACCCCGAGAAGTCACCCGCGCGGCGGGCCGGCATCCAGCCCGGCGACATCATCGTAGCGGTGGACAGCGAGGCGATCGAATCGGTGTCGCAACTGCAGCAGCGGGTGGGGTTCCGCAAGCCGGGCGAAACGATCCAGGTCACCGTGGTGCGGGAGGACGGCGCGCGCCGCACGATCCCGGTGCGGCTCGCTGAGGCTCCCACGGGGGAGGACGCCCTGACCGCCCAGCGCGACGAGCGCGACGGCACCCGGGAACGCGGCGAGAGCGAGGAGGCGCTCGGCATCAGCGTCGAGCCCCTGAGTCAGGAGGACGCGCGCGATCCCGGACTGCGCGCGGTGCAGCGCTCGGGCGGCGGCCTCGTGGTCACGCAGGTGTCGCCCGAGGGGCCCGCGTATGGGAAGCTCGTCGACGCGCGGGGCAACGGGTATCCCGACATCATCCTCAAGGTGAACAACCAGGCGACCCGCACCCGCGCGGAGCTGCGCGCGGCCGTGGCGGACGTCAAGTCGGGAGAGATCGTCACGCTCAACGTGCTGACCTGGAGCCCGGACGACTGGGTGCCGCGGGTGGTGCGGCTGCGCGCCCGCTAGGGCCGCGTCGCGCGCGCCCGCTCCAGCACCATCATCACGCCGGCCGCGGCGAGCCAGAGCACGACGAGCCCCTGGGCGTAATAGACGTTCGGGGACAGCTCGCTGGACGCCACGGCCACCGCCACGCTCCCCAGCCCCACTACCCACGCGAGGCCCGCGAGCCAGCGCGGATAGACGCCGCCGCTGCGGATCGCCCACCCGAACAGATAGGCCACGAGCCCGAGGCCGAACGTGGCGAGCCGCTCGGCCGCGAGCCCCGTCGGATGGATCATGTCGTAGACGAAGACCGCGTGTGAGCCCGTCAGGCCCGTGTTGGCGGCCACGTAGGCGCGGGCGAGGTGCCACCCCGACGCCGCCATGAACAGGATGTTCAGGGCCCACACCGCGAAGCTGAAGCCGGCGAGCAGGATCCCCGCCCGGGCGGTCGCCGAGCCCGGCGTGTCGCCGTGGCGCAGCGCCAGTCCCACGAGCCCGACGTACATCAGCGGCAACCCGAACAGCAGCGCCCAATGCATCACCCGCCACCCGCCGGTGGCCGAGACCATGGCGAGCTGCGCGGCGCCGTCGCCGACCAGTAGGGGGTGCCGCAGGCCCGCGATGCCGAAGAGGAGCACGCCGGCGAGCAGCGACACTCCGTAGAACGAAAAACGGCGCGTCTCCACCATGAATCGCCTCGGGGTTCGCGTGGGCTGCTAATCTAGCACGCCCCCGACCCGCCGATATATTGACCGCATGGAGCTCAACCGGATTCTGCGCGAAGGATTCATCGCCGGCTGCATCGGCGCGGCCGCCGTGGCCGCCTGGTTTTTGATCGTGGATACGGTCAACGGCCAGCCGCTGTTCACGCCCTCCATGCTCGGCAGCGCGGTGTTCTGGCAGCAGTACGACCCGACGCAGGTCGTGATCGAGCCGGCCCGGATATTCGGGTACTCGATGATCCACGTCAGCGCGTTCGTCGTGGTCGGCGTGATCGCCGCCGCGCTGGCCGCCGAAGTCGAGTACGCGCCCTCCACGCTGTTCCTCGTCATCGTGGGATTCTGCTTCTTCGAGGTGGGGTTCTACATCCTCGTCGCGCTGCTCGCCAAGCCGCTGCTGGGCTATCTCGCCTGGTGGAACGTGGCCATCGGCAACGGTCTCGCCGCGCTGGCGATGGGTTACTATCTCTGGCGCGAGCACCCCAAGATCGGCGAGGAGCTGCGGCGCCACCCGATGGGGGAGACCGCCGACGGAGAGTAAGGCAAGATCGAATGTCCAATATCGAATGTAGAAGTTCTATCGAAAGTACAATTTCGAAATTCTACATTGGATATTCGATATTCGAAATTTGTTTTTCGTAGGCCGCCAGCGGCACCTCCCGATCGTCGTAGCCCCGCTCGCTCCAGAGCGCCCAGCGGAACCACACCACCGTCATCGCGATCCACAGCGCCAGCCCGCCCGGCACCCACATGAGCAGCCCTCCGATCTGCTGGTCGGCGAGGGCGGTGAGGCCCCACACGCGCGGCGCGGCGGCGTAGAACGGATACAGCACCCGCTCCGCGAGCGCGATCAGCGCGCCGGTGACCGACATCGGAATCCCGAGCAGGAAGAGATAGAGCATCTGCAGGGGGTACGCCGCGCGGGGCAGCTCCGGCAGCGGCGAGAGCACGGGCCACCACATGAGAACGGCCGTTGTGAGGAAGACGATGTGCTGCAGGATGTGGAGGTCGTGATCGCGGAGCGCGGCCTCATAGAGCACGGGCACGTGCCAGAGCACGATCGGAGCGGTAAACAGGGTCGCGGCGACGAGGGGCCGCGTGACCACCCTGGCGACGGCGCGCACGGCGGGCGGCCGCAGCAGCGGCAGGATCACGTGCGCCGGCGTGCCGTACAGCAGCAGCGGGGGAAACACCAACGTGAGCAGCAGGTGCTGCGCCATGTGCGCGCTGAAGAGGTAGTAGTCGGAGAGGTCGTGGAGCGGGCCATTGAGCGCGAGCAACAGCACGGCCACGGCCCCGAAGAAACTCGCGACCTGCCGGCGTGCCGCCCCGAGTCCCCCCAAAAGCACATAGAGCCCGCTCAGGAGAGCGAGCCCGATCAGCACCGTGGGGTGGAGGTCCCAGCGGTTCCAGGGCGGCGGCATCAGGCCCCGGTCCGCAGCCGCAACGCTCCGAAGAACAGGAGGAGGAGGCCCACGACCACCGCGAGCGCCAGCACCAGCGGGCCGCCGAACAAGAAGGCGAAGAAGCGGCTGTCGAACTTGAGGTGCATGTAGAACATCACGACCAACGCGAACTTGGCCGCGGACAGGACGAGGAGCAGCGGGACGAGGATCCCCTGGAACGCGGGGACGTAGAACACGCCCACCTCGATCAGCGTGAGGACGACGAGGATGGCGGCGACGCGTACGTACGTGGCGGTGCTCGCGTGCGCTGCCGCGGCTCGGTGATCGTCGGTCATGGCAAAATTCCGAACCCAATTTCCAATATCGAACACCGAATATCGAATGTAGAAATTTCGACATTCGATATTCGATATTCGATATTGGATATTTGTCTTGTCATTGAATCAGATAGACCAGCGTGAAGATCACGATCCACACCACGTCCACGAAATGCCAATACAGACCCGTGATCTCGACCGTCATGGCCTGGGCCGGTCCCAGGCGGCCGCGCAGCGCCTGCACCCACAACGTCAGCAGCCAGATCACGCCGACCGTCACGTGCGCCCCGTGCGTGCCGGTGAGGACGTAGAACGTCGACCCGAAGATGTTGGTGGTGAGGCCCAGCCCCTCGTGCACGAACGAGCTGAACTCGTAGACCTGCCCGCCGAGAAACACCAGGCCGAGCAGCGCCGTGACGAACAGCCACACCTTGGCCTGCCGCATGGCGCCGCGCTGTACGGCCGCCAGCGCCAGCACCATCGCGAGGCTCGACATCAGCAGGTCGAACGTGCTGAACGACGTGAACGGGATGTTGAGGACCTCGTGCGGGTACGGCCCGACGAGGCTCTTGCCCTTGTAGACGAGATAGGTCGAGATCAGCGAGCCGAACAGCAGGCATTCCGAGCCGATGAACGCCCAGAACGCCATCTTCCGGCTGTCGAGCCCCATGCTGGTCGCGTGGCTCACGTCACATCTCGAAGGGCTCGTAGGCCCAGCGGTAGATCCCCACGACCATGACGGCCATGCCCACCAGCGCCAGCCAGAGGGCGTGTGCCAGCGCGCCCACGGCGATGATCGGGAGGCCGGCGGCGGTGACCAGCGGCCACCACGAGCCGCCCGGCACATGGATCGGGGTGGGGGGGGTCGCGGGGAGCGGCTCCATCGCCGCGTGGCGCTCGGTCCGCCACAGCGGCAACCGGCTCGTCACGGTGGGGATGACGGTGAAGTTGTACGCCGGCGGCGGCGACGGCACGGCCCACTCGAGCGTCGCGCCGTCCCACGGATTCCCCGGGGCGTCGGCCGGGCGGCGCCGCGTGCGCAGCGCGTTCCACACGAACACCAGCGTGCCCAGGCCAATCAGGAACGCGCCCACGGTGGAGATCACGTTGAACCCGGTCACCCCGAGCTCGTCGGGATAGGTGTAGATACGCCGCGGCATCCCGAGCAGGCCGGCGAAGTGCATCGGAAAGAACGCGAGGTTCATCCCGATCAAGGTGAGCCAGAAGTGCCACTTGCCCAGCGTCTCAGACAGCAGGCGCCCCGTCATCTTGGGCCACCAGTAGTACATCCCGGCGAACAACCCGAGCACAGTCCCGCCGAACAGCACGTAGTGAATGTGCGCGACGATGTAGTAGGTGTCCGTCTGCTGCAGGTCCGCCGGCGGGGACCCGTGCGACACGCCCGACAGGCCGCCGATGATGAACATCGCGACGAAGCCGAGCGCGAACAACATCGCGGTGGGGAAGCGGAGCTGGCCGCCCCACAGCGTGGCGATCCAGTTGAAGATCTTCACGCCGGTGGGAATGGCGATCAGCATCGTCGTGCCGGAAAAGACGGAATCGGCGATGGGGCCGAGGCCCACCGAGAACATGTGGTGGCTCCACACGGCCCAGCCCAGGAACGCGATCACCACGCCCGAATAGACAACCACCGTGTAGCCGAACAGCGGCTTGCGCGAGAACGTCGGCAGCACTTCGGACACGATGCCCATCGCCGGCAGGATGAGGATGTAGACCTCGGGGTGGCCGAACATCCAGAACAGATGCTGCCACAGGATGGGGTCGCCACCGCCCGCGGGCACGAAGAAGTGCGTGCCGAACAAGCGGTCGAACAGGAGCAGCACCAGCGCCACGGTGATCACCGGAAACGCCGTGATGATGAGGAACTGGGTGATCAGGGTCATCCAGGTGAAGGGCGGGACCCGCAGCATGCGCATCCCCGGGGCGCGCATGTTGAGGATCGTGACGACGAAATTGAAGCCCGCGGCGAGTGACGCGATGCCGAGGATCTGCAGGCCCAGCAGCCAGAAGTCCACGTTGGGCCCGGGGGAGAACTGCCGCGACGTGAGATTGGAGTAGCCGAACCAGCCGGCGTTGGGCGCCACGGAGAGACTGCTCGCCCCGAACAGCGGCCCCGCCACGAAGCTCGCGTTCAAGAACAACCCGCCGAGCAAGAATACCCAGTAGCTGAAAGCGTTGAGGCGCGGGAAGGCGACGTCACGCGCGCCGATCTGCAGCGGCACGATGTAATTGAAGAAGGCGGCCGACAACGGCATCAACGCCAGGAAGATCATCGTCGTGCCGTGCATCGTGAAGAGCTGATTGTAGAATTCGGCGCTGACCCCGATCCCTTCCGGCTGGGCGAGCTGCGCGCGGATCACCAGCGCCTCGAGCCCGCCGATCAGGAAGAACGCGAACGCCGTCCAGAAATACAGCAGCCCGATGCGCTTGTGATCGGTGGTGGTGATCCAGCTCGTCATCGCAGGCTCTGCAAGTAGGCGACGATCGCGCGGAGATCGTCATCGGACAGGGCCTGGGGCGTCATCAGCGCGCCCGGCTTGAGGGCGGGGGCGTTCGTGATCCAGGGCCGCAGGTACTCCGGCGTGTTCGGGAACAGGCCCGCCGCGATCGTGGACCGGCCGCCCACGTGCGTGAGGTCGGGACCGATCGTGCCGCGCGCCTGGGGCAGCCCCGCGATCGTGTGGCACGCAATGCAGGCGGAGCGCGCGAACACCGCGCGCCCCCGGGCGGCCGCCGAGCCGGCCGGCGGCTCCGCCGGCGTAGCGCGCTGCCGCTCCACCCAGGCCTGAAACTCGGCCGGGGGCTCGACGAACACCCGCAGCCGCATGTTCGCGTGCGAGGCGCCGCAGAACTCGGCGCACTGGCCCAGATACTCGCCGGCGGAATCCGCCCGAAACGCGATGCGCGTCGTCTTGCCCGGCGTGAGATCGCGTTTGCCGCCGAGCCGCGGCGCCCAGAAGCTGTGGATCACGTCGGCGGACGTCATCTCGAGCTGCACGGGCGTCCCGACTGGCAGGTGCAGCTCGTTCACGGCCGTGACCCCGAGCGTGGGATAGCGGTACTCCCACCACCATTGGTGCCCGATCACCTGGACACGCAGCGCCGCGGCGGGGGCCTGGCCGGCCGTGGCGAAGATCGTGCGCATCGTGGGCACGGCGATGATCACCAGAATCAGCGCCGGCGCCAGCGTCCAGCCGATCTCCAGCGCCGTGTGGCCGTGCAGGGCGCGCGGGGCCGCGGCGCCGGGACGGGCGCGATAGCGGAGGATCGCGAACACCAGCAGCCCTTCGACGATCACGAACACCACCACCGCCCAGGCGAAGATGTCGGTGAACAGGCCGTCGATCGCCCGGCCGAAGTCGGAGCGCGGGGCGAGCGTAGTCTGGGGGAACGGGCCGCCGCAGGCGGCGGTCAGGAGCAGGACGAGGAACGACAGGCGCGAGGCACGGCGGGAGCTGTCGGGCGGCACGGGGTCAAGCTAGCGCGGGCTCCGTGCGCGCGTCAACGCACGATGCCAGAAGCCCGGCGATGATACATTTATCCAGACCGCGCGACCGTGGCGGAACTGGTAGACGCGCCAGCCTTAGGAGCTGGTGGGGCAACCCGTGGGGGTTCGAGTCCCTCCGGTCGCACTGTCCGCTGACGCGGGAGGTTGTGGAGGTCCGAGGAGGAGCGTGGAGGGTGTGCACAACCGCCACGAACCTCCACCCACCTCCACCATCCTCCACCATCTCAATTAGATTTCCCAGCAATGCCAGACATTACCGTCACCAAAACCCGTGCCGAGCCCGGCGAGACCTCCCTCGCCGTGACCGTCCCCCCCGCCAGCGTCGAGGCGGCCGAGGAGCGCGCCACACGGGCCTATCAGCAGCGCGCCCGATTGCCGGGCTTCCGCAAGGGCAAGGCGCCGGTGGCGGTCGTGCGCAAGAAGTTCGCCGAGGACATCCGCCAGGAGGCGCTGCAGCAGCTGGTGCGGGAGAGCTGGCGGCTGGCGCTGGAGCAGGAGCAGCTCAAGCCGATCGCCGATCCCCACATCCACAACCTGAAATGGCAGGCGGGGGCGCCGGTCACGTTCGAATTTCACGTCGAGGTGAAGCCGGAGCTCACGCTGCAGCGGCTGGGGCAGTTCCGCCTCACGCGTACCGTGCCCGCGGTGACGGCGGCCCAGGTGGACGCGCAACTCGCGGCGCTGCGCGAGCAGCGCGCCCCCTGGACCCCGGTGGCGGACGAGGCGCCCAAGCCCAAGGACCTCGTGGACGTCGCGATCGCGACGCGCGAAGGCGAAACGATGCCGGAGCCGCAGCCGTTCCAGTTCGTGCTGGGCGAGGGCCGGGCGATTCCGGACGTCGAGGAGCAGATCATGCGGCTGCGGCCCGGGGAGTCGGCCGAGGCGACGGTCCGCTTCCCCGACGATTTCACCGACGTCGAGAAGCGCGGCCAGACGCGCGACATCCGGATCACGCTGCGCGAGGTGAAACGGCAGGAGTTGGCGCCGCTGGACGACGCCTTTGCCCGGGAGGTGGGGGACTTCGAGTCGCTCGCGGCGCTGGGCGAAGCCGTCCGCGTCGATCTCCAGGCGGAGGCCGAGCGGGAGGCCGATGCGCGCGTGCGGGCGCAGTTGATCGAGCAAATCGTGGCGGGGAACGCCGTGGTCGCGCCGCGGCCCCTGGTGGACCGCGCCATCGCGGTCTACGCCCAGGCATACGGTGTCACCGAAGAGCAGTGGCCGCGCTTCGCCGAGGAGTTCCGGCCCATCGCGGAGCGCCAGGTCCGGCGGGATCTGGTGCTGGATTACGTGGTGGAGACGCAGCAATTGCGGGCCACTGAAGCCGACCTGGATCAGCGGATTCAGGAGCTCGCGGCGCGGCGCGGGGTGCCGCCCGGCGAGCTCTACGCCTCGCTCGAAAAAGCCAAGCGGCTCCGCGACATCGTGCGGAGCATCACCGAGGAGAAGGTGTTCGCCTATCTCCTGTCGCAGTCCACCGTGGAGCAGACGTGATCATCGGTCAGATCTACCCGCCCTACATCATCGAGCGCTCGAGCCGTGGCGAGCGGACCTACGACATCTTCAGCCGCCTCCTGATGGACCGGATCGTGTTCCTCGGCACGTCCATCACGGACGAGGTCGCGAACATCATCATCGCGCAGCTGTTGTTTCTCGACGCCGACAATCCCGACCGGGACATCTATCTGTACATCAACTCACCGGGGGGATTGGTCTCGTCGGGGATGGCGATCTACGACACCATGCAGTTCCTGCGCGCCCCGGTGAACACGATCTGCATGGGGATGGCGGCCTCGATGGGCTCGTTCCTGCTGGCGGCGGGCCGCAAAACCAAGCGCTCGGCGCTGCCCCACGCGCGCATCATGATGCACCAGCCCTCGGGCGGCACCCAGGGCACCGCGGCCGACATCGAGATCCAGGCGCGCGAGATCCTGTTCCTGCGGCGCAAGCTCAACGAGCTGTACGCCCGGCACACCGGCAAGACGCACGACCAGATCGAGAAGGACATGGACCGCGATCGCTTCATGTCGGCCGAAGAAGCGAAGGAGTACGGCATCATCGACCATGTGATCTCGAACTTCGAGCAGATCGAGGACGGGAAAAAGAAGTGATCCCTTGCGCCGCCCGCGGCGCCGTCCCATACTAGGAAGACGATGTCCCACGACAAGCACCTCCGCTGCTCATTCTGCGGAAAATCCAAGGATTCGGTCCGGAAGTTCATATCCGGCCCCTCGGTGTACATCTGCAATGAGTGCATCGCGTTATGCAACGAGATCCTGGCGGAGGACGAAGAGCGCGAAGTCGCCGAAGCGATCACGCAGGTCCCCACGCCGGCCGAGATCAAGGACGTCCTCGACCAGTACGTGATCGGGCAGGAGCGCGCCAAGAAGACCCTCGCCGTCGCGGTCTACAACCACTACAAGCGGATCAACTCGCACTCCGGGCGCGAGAACGAGGTCGAGCTCGACAAGAGCAACATCCTCCTCATCGGGCCGACCGGCGTGGGCAAGACCCTGCTGGCCCAGACGCTGGCGCGGATCCTGGACGTGCCGTTCACGATCGCCGACGCGACCACGCTCACCGAGGCGGGGTACGTCGGCGAAGACGTCGAGAACATCCTGGTGCGGCTGCTGCAGTCCGCCGATTTCAACGTCTCCGAGGCCGAGCGCGGCATCGTCTACATCGACGAGCTCGACAAGATCGCCCGCAAGTCGGAGAACCCGAGCATTACCCGCGACGTGTCGGGCGAAGGGGTGCAGCAGGCGC